>NZ_DATHKG010000064.1:0-151556 GCF_035489435.1 Flavitalea sp. | reverse complement strand
AAACAGCTTTGCGAATCTTTCTTCACTCCGGTATTGTTTATCAAAAAATTCGTCCAGGAAAAAATAACTGAAAGGCCGGTTTGGAATCAGTGTTTTCCATTTGCCTTCAATCGCAGCAATAGTTGCAGGCAGATTAGATGTCGGCACTTTTACGGAAAGCAGGTTAGCCCCATTAGGTTCAATCCTCATGGTTATAGGTTTTATTTCCTGTTGTAGGGACCTGAAATTGAAGTTTTTTACAACCCCGATTATCTGGCCTTCCCGTCCCCATTGTTTAAAACGTCTGCCCACTGCTTCCTGTGGAGTTTTATAGCCAAACAATTTTACAGCTGCTTCGTTGATGACCATTGCTTTGGTGGTGTCTGTACCATACTCCTTTGAAAACGAACGGCCGGCAATCATCTTCATTTTATAGTTCGGTATATAATCATAATCTACAAAATATAAATCCAGGTTTGCTATTTGCAGATCCCCTTTACTGTTTTCGATTTCTGAATATGCACCAGGATTACCACCACCCGGTACACTGGATGACATTGCAGTGGAAACAACTCCCGGTAAATCTCGGACAGCCAGGTTTAATGCAAATTTTGCGTCTTCACCCTTAGTATCGATAACCATGACTTGTTCCTTAATAAATCCAAGATCCTGCTTACGCATATGATCCATCTGGTTGTAGACAATAATGGTCGCAATGATCAGCGCTATTGAGATTGTAAATTGTGCAACTACCAGGCCTTTTCTCAGGATGATACCACGAGTGCTGGTTGAAAATTTTCCTTTCAGCACAGTAATTGGTTTAAAAGAAGAGAGTACCCAGGCAGGGTAGATTCCTGCGAGCAGACCTATGGTCACAGATGAAACAAAAAGTGTCAGAATATTACCAGGATTATTGAATATCCCTGTGCTGATTTGTTTGCCTGCCAGCGTATTAAAACCTGGTAATAATAAGCTTGCCAGTAAAACAGAAACAAAAAATGCTATGATGCACAGCAATACAGACTCTGCAATGAATTGCCTGGCAAGTTGAAATTTTAATGCTCCTACAACTTTCCTGATACCCACTTCTTTTGCCCGCTCAACTGACCTTGCAGTGGTAAGATTAATAAAATTTATACAGGCGATCACCAATATAAAAATGGCAATCACAGAAAATACATACACGTTTGAAATGTTTCCTCCTTTTTGACCGAGGCGGGTTGAATACAGGTACACTTCGCGCAGGGGTTCCAGCAATAAGGTCGGATACATCTGGATTTCCTTCATTTCGGATCCATTATGCTTTTCAAGGAAAGCGGGAAACTTTTTAATCAGGGAAGCCGCATCTGTATTTGGCTTCAGCAATATATAAGTTGAAGATCCATAGTTTCCCCACTGGTCATCAAGACCTGGATTAAATTTTTGGGTAAGTGTGTTCATCGAAACAATCACATCCTCATTAATCAGGGAGTTTTCCGGCATATCTTTCATTATACCTGTTACAGTCACCGGTTGCGCTCGTCCCGTAATCAGCAAGGTTTTACCCATAGCGTCCGCAGTTCCGAAATATTTTTTTGCTGCAGCTTCTGTAAATACAATACTGAATGGCTCCTGCAGCGCTTTCTCCCGGCTTCCCTTGATTAGTTCAAAGTCAAAAACTTTAAAAAAAGCTGAATCTGCGTAAATGGCATCGGGTTCTTCAAATTTTATATCATCTTTCCTGATCAGCATATTGTCAGCACCAGAAACCCTTACAGCTTGTTCAATTTCAGGAAAGTCAGCTTTAAGGTGAGGAGCCACAGCCCAGGAAGGTCCGCCTGCATTGATGGTTTCTGATGGAGTCTTGATATCACTGACCATCCTGTATATGCTTGAACTTTTCGAATGAAGGGAATCATAACTCAACTCGAACTTTACATACAAAAAAATGAGGAAACATGCGGTCATCCCCACGGTAAGACCGAGGACGTTGATGGTCGCGAAGACACGGTGACGCCAAAGATTTCTGAATGCAATCTTGAAATAATTCTTAATCATATGCTTGTGATGGAGTTTAGTTGATTACTGTTTGGATATAGAACCAATATCTGAATCATGATTTAAGCCAGTTTGATATTGCTCTGAAAATCAGTTTAATACGAGATATATCTACTCGTAAAATGTCCGAAACCGGACACCGTATGTTCGAAAAAAAGTTTATAGCAGCTGGTCTGAATTTTTAATCCCGGCATTATTTAAAAGGGCGTCAATTCTAAAACATATATTTATTATTTGCAACATAGTTGCATTTGTTAATTGCTTCGTATTATATTTGCAGTAGGTGTTGTGGCTTGGGTATATTCCATTATTAGGAATATATTCTAATAATAGGGGCAGACCGAAAATTTTAGGAGCAAATTCAAAAGATTAGGGAAATGGCATTAAGCGATGTGATAATAATTGGTGGAAGTTATGCAGGACTATCCGCGGCAATGGCACTGGGAAGATCGATGCGTGAGGTTTTGATTGTTGATGGAGGCAACCCCTGCAATAAACCGGTACCAAGGTCACATAACCTGTTAGGACAGGATGGTCGAAGTCCTTCAGTAATAACTTCTATTGCCAGGCAGGAAGTTTTGCAATATCCAACTGTGAATTTTTTAAAAGATATAGTTGAAACAGCAAAAGCGGTGGATGATTATTTTGAACTAACCACCATCACAGGGCAGGTGCTGCAGGCAAAAAAAATATTGTTGACGACGGGTCTTAAAGATGAGATGCCGGAGATCAATGGATTTGAAGCATGCTGGGGAATTTCGGTACTTCATTGTCCATATTGCCATGGATACGAATTCAGGGGCATTAACACGGTAATAATTGCATCCGGGACGACTGCATTTGAATTTGCGGAACTCATTAGTCACTGGACCGACAAGTTATCCCTGGTAACTAACGGTGAGGCAGAGCTGGAAAAGGATCAGTACCAGTTGCTGGCAGAAAAAAACATAAAAATTATTGAAACGAAAATAAACCGGCTCCATCACACAAATGGATATCTTCAGTGTATATACTTTGAAGATGGCACGAGCATGGATGCTAATGTGGCCTACGCAAGACCATTTATGAAACAGCATAGTACACTGCCTGAAGAATTAGGATGTGAATTTCACAACATACATATTAAAGTAGATCAATATCAGCAAACTTCTGTGCGGGGTGTGTTTGCGGCCGGTGATAATTGCTCTCCGCTTCGTTCGCTGGCAAATGCAATTGCTGCGGGAGGGGTAGCCGGGGCATTTATCAATAAGGAGTTGATACAGAGCGAATTTTTCCGGAGCATGGCAGTACCTGGTCCTGGAAATCATTCAGCCAATGACATTGAAGAAGAAAATAAAAATATACACAATGATGTACATTACGTCGGGAAAAATCAACATACATAAAAATCTCTGTGGATTCAATTAAAGATAATCTGGAACAACCTGGTTCCGGGAAAGCAAATGGATTGATAAAATGGCTCAGTGCATTCTTTTATAAACTTACGCATTGGGAAACCTGGCATTATCATCTGAAATACATTCCGCTATACCCGGCGTGGATTTGGTATTGTCTAAGAGCCAGGTCATTGTGGTTTTTCACCCCTTCAAATCCTACTCTGACCTTTGGCGGATTCGAGGGTGAAAGTAAGCATGAGATGTATGATCAGTTACCTCCCGGAACCTACCCTTTAAGTTTGTTAATTTCAAAGGAGGAATCGTTTGACCTGGTATTAAGAAAATTGAAAAAAGCGGGGCTAACATTCCCGCTGGCTGTTAAGCCTGATGTGGGTATGATGGGATTCCTTTTTCGACGAATTGAATCGTCTGAGTCGTTAAACTCTTATCATACTAAAATGCCGGTTGATTATATTATCCAAACACTGATTCCTTATCCCATTGAGGTAAGCGTGTTTTATTACCGGCTGCCTGGCCATTTAAAAGGAACTATTACCGGCTTTATCCGGAAAGAATATCTCCAGGTAACCGGAGATGGCAAATCAACCCTGGAAGAACTGATCAGGAATTACCCCAGGGTCAGGTTCAAACAGGAGGAAATGCGGGTGAAACATATAAATAAGTTGAACGATGTGATACCGAAAGGAGAAATCTATTATCTGTCTCTGGCGCTGAACCTGAGCCGTGGTGGAAAACTGGTGAGCCTGGAGAGTGAAAAAGATGAAAAATTACTGGCGCTGTTTGATAGCTTTAGTCATTATGCAGGTCACTTTTATTATGGCAGGTACGATATAAAATGTTCGTCAATCGAGGATCTGAAAGAAGGCAAAAATTTTTCGATACTTGAGTACAATGGAAGCGGTGCCGAACCACATCATGTTTATGGTAATGGTAACAATATATTCCAGGCTTACCGGATACTTTTACATCACTGGAAGGTACTGTACCGGATCTCGAGTTATAATAACAAAAACGGTTATCCATATTGGTCGTTCCGGAAAGGTTATTCCTTTTTAAGAGAGGCAAAAAAGCATTTTAAATTATTAAAGCAACTTGATATTGAGATGCCAGTGTTTCACTAACTATTCATCATAGTATGCAACATGCAAAACAATCAGCGGGTACTTTATTAAGCCCTGGTGGCCCGGGGCAGGCCTTTATTGATCATATAAACAATTCGTTATTTCCATGCATTGCTGCCCGTTCAGCGGTAAAAGCCGGCAAGATTGCGATTTATGAATCACCACATTTAGCATGTCCCATCGATGACCAGTCGATTTTGCAATTCTTATATGATTTTGTTGATAGCTATCGCGAAAATGACGATCATTTTACATCAGCGGCCGTCCTGTTTCATGGTCCTTGCAAAATATCGGAAGATGAATTTGAGTCGTTATTATGGAGAAAACTCCAGGCGCTTCACGACCTCGATTGTCAGAACTATCAATATGATAAACGAGTTGAAAGCAATCCTGACTCCAAAAATTTTAGTTTCAGTCTGAAGGAAGAAGCGTTTTTTATCATAGGATTGCATCCGGGAAGTTCGCGTCATGCAAGGAACTTTAAATATCCTGCAATCGTATTTAATCCACATCAGCAGTTTGAAAAATTACGCGCAGACAACAGGTTTGAAAAAATGAAAATGGTGATACGAAAACGTGATGTGGATATAACCGGTAGCATCAATCCTATGTTAAGCGATTTTGGTGAACGCTCCGAAACTTTTCAATATAGCGGCAAAGTTTATGACGCTGGCTGGACCTGCCCTTTAAAAATTAATCATGAGTGAATTTCAGACTATTCCCCCAAGATCGGGTGTGGCCTTCATTCTGAAAAAAAATCAGCTGCTTAAGATAACGGACATTGAAGGTGAACAGGTAGCAGACCTGGTTTGTTTTAATTTGCAAGATCAGAAAGAGTATTTGTCTTCAGGCAGAACCATCGATTATGCAGAGAAAATATTTTTATCAACAGGCGATCCTTTCTATTCTAACCGGAGCAACCTGATGTTTAAAATTGTTGAAGATAATGTTGGAAGGCACGACTTTCTTTTGACACCTTGCAGTGCGGAGATGTTCAGGAAAATTTATGGGCATGATAAACCACATCGTGGATGTTTTGGTAACCTTTGTAATGCTCTTGAACCTTATGGGATCCTTCCCGATGAGATACCTGTCACCTTTAATGTTTTCATGAATGTTTCTGTAAATGGGGAGACAGGAAAAATTGCTGTTTTACCTCCGCGAAGTAAAGCCGGTGATTCAATTACCATATTGGCAGAAATGGATTTGATTGTAGGACTAACAGCTTGTTCCGCCGGAATGTCAAATAATTTTACATTTAAACCTATCGGCTACCAAATAAACTAAAGGGAAGAATTAAAAACAGAATCCCGCGGTATTAGCCGCGGGATTCATTATTCCTGGAGTATGATTGTGTTCAAATTCGTTCAGGAATACAGGATTTCTTTGTTTTCAAATGTTTGGATTTACGGTAGGGCTCTCCCTCTTCAGACCGTTGATTCATGCTGGGTTTGTTCAGGATTTTGGATTTGGATTTGGTCGGTTTTCCCAGAATAAGGATTGGTTTGGTTTTCTTTAGGATCAGGATTTGTCGTCTACGAGAATCGTTGGTTTTCTTCGGATCTGGATTGGTTTGGTGTTCTTTAGGATTAGGATTTGATGATTTGGCTTTTCTACCGGATCTGGATTGGTTTGGGCTTCTTTAGGATTAGGATTTGTTGGTTTGGTTTTTCTACCGGATTTGGATTGGTTTGGGCTTCTTTAGGATTAGGATTTGTTGGTTTGATTTTTCTGATGGATTTGGATTCGGATGGTTTTCTTAGGGTTAGGATCAGGTTGCAACTGATTTGATATCTCGTATTGACCACACAAAGATGTAGTCAAAAATTCGTTTAAAAATCAACACCAGTCATACAAAATTCAATTATGAACAATGATCTTAGGTTCCTTAACTAGTTATACTTATTTATAGTTTTACTACGATCACAAAACCTGGTAAAATTACGATGCCATTGCGCTGTGAATTACGCGTTTTGATCAGGAAAGGAGGCCTTTGCTCAATCAGTACCGGAAGCCTTTGCTCAATCAGTACCGGAGGCACAGGCTTTTATAAACGCAACCGACCATAACGATAAAACCAGGAGTCGTCATAAAGGCGGCTTTTGTTAAACACAAAAGCCCCGTCTTTCGACGGGGCTTTTATTGTATCCCTGGAATTATTCAGTAATCTGATAAGAAGGGATAGCGGATCAATTAGTCTTCAAGGTACGGATTTACGGGCCTTCATAGTTTGGATTGGGTTGGTATATCAGGGGTATTGGATTAGGATTATTCTGTTTGACAAATCAAAGATGCATTCAAATTTCCATTCGTAATAATCTTTGAATGTTTCTCTTTCGCAAATGAAGATATGGCCTATAAGTAATAAATGAATTTACTTATTGATGGGGCATTCCCATGAACCTTATTAGTAATTATACCACACTATAGTCAACACAATCATGCTTTTAATCCAATGGCTCTTCAAAGATTTTCACTTAAATTGAATGCTTTAATGAACGTCGGCCTTTTCCGTTCCTGATTGATATCATCTTTAATTGCTTCATATGATTGCCATAATATCGTTTCCTCAATTCAGCAGGTTTTATAAAAGTGTTTCAAAATACTTAGGTGTTTTTGTCTTACTGTTGCTTCCTTTTGTAAATGCTGCCCAGGGTACCGGAGTACTTCCGGATTGGGCTTTTGGTCCCTTCATCAGACCTGCAAATGCTAATCCCATCATTTCACCTGATAGTCTTACACGTTTTTTCTGCCCGATGCGTGGTGAGCAGGTTGACTGGGAATCCAATGATACCTTCAATCCTGCAGCTACCATAAAAGGTAAAAAAATACATGTTTTATATCGTGCAGAAGATAAGTCGGGAATAGGTATCGGCTTCAGGACCTCAAGGATCGGGCTGGCAACAAGTAAAGACGGCATAAAAATGAAGCGTCGCAAAACACCTGTTCTTTATCCGGCGGAAGACTCACAAAAAGAAGTGGAATGGCGGGGAGGTTGTGAGGATCCAAGGGTTGCAATGACCGAAGACGGCAGATATGTTATGTTGTATACCCAGTGGAACAACAAGGTTCCCAGGATTGGTGTTGCAATCTCAAAAGACCTTATTAATTGGGAAAAGCACGGTTCAATATTTAAAACAGCTCATGGAGGAAGATTTTATGACATGGCTTCCAAGTCCGCTTCTATCATAACAAAAATGGTTAAGGGAAAAGTTGTAATTGCTACAATCAACGGGAAATACTGGATCTATTGGGGCGAACATTCTGTACATGCAGCCACCTCCACTGACCTGGTGAACTGGGAACCATTACTTGATGAAAGCGGGGAACTGAAAAAGCTGATAACAACCCGCAAAGGATTTTTTGACAGTGATCTTACTGAATGTGGTCCACCGGCGATCATTACTGCCAGTGGGATACTGCTGCTTTATAATGGCAAAAACAGGAGTGATGCCGACAGGGACACAAATTATACTGCTAACTCATATTGCGCCGGACAGGTAATGTTTGATCTGAACGATCCCACTAAAGCAATCGGCAGGCTAGACCAACCATTTTTCGTTCCTGAAGCGCCTTTTGAAAAATCAGGACAGTACCCGGCCGGAACCGTATTTGTTGAGGGCCTGGTTTTTCATCGCAATAAATGGTTCCTCTATTATGGCTGCGCGGATTCAAGGGTAGCGGTAGCTATATTTAATCCTTTAATATCTAAAGCGAAAAATTAAATATCGTCTCATATAAATTGATGTTCAATGTAATGGACGCGCAATGCAACTCGAGTTTCAGCTAATTTTTTCAACTGTTTTCGGAGGAACTATCCCGGGTTGATTAGCCGATTGCGCTATAGCCGGAAGCTTATCCTTGGGTTTTTCACCAAATGGAGATGTACCGTTGTCTTCAACATCCTGTTCAATCTCTTTTTTGCCCTGTAATATGTCTTCCTTTTTTGAGGGCCTGATGATAAGCCGGAGGGTCGGATCATTTGTAATAAATGACCAGAACCAGTTGTATGCCAGTTTAGCCTTGTTCCGATAGCCGGCTATTGGAATGATGTGAATAAAAAGCCAGATAATCCACGCAAAAAAACCATAGAAAAATCCTTTCCGGGGAAGATCAACAACAGCCTTATATTTCGCAATAATGGCCATTGAACCTTTATTATTATAGTGAAACGCTTCAAGTGGTTTTTGCAATCGCATCCGTTCCAGGTTGTGAGCCAGCAACTTGCCTTGTTGAATCGCAACCTGGGCAAGCTGGGGATGACCATTAGGAAAATCCTTATCACTAGTCTGGAAACACTGGTCCCCAATAGCAAACACCGAGTCAGTGCCAAGAACTTTATTGTATTCATCTACAAGTATACGGCGGCCTCTTCCAATGCTCGTTGAAGGAAGGCCAGGGGCTTCGCGGGCAATAACTCCCGTTGCCCAGATCAGGGTGTTAGAGCAGATTTTTTCACCGGTTGATAAAATTACTTCACCATTCACATAGTCTTTAACAGCTGTATTTAGTTTGATATGAACCCCGAGTTTATCAAGTACTTTAAAAGCTTCTTTCTGCGATTTCTTACTCATTGGTCCAAGTAGTGCATCACCCGCATCAATCAGGTAGATAGAGCCTTTGGGTGAATTGAGTTCCGGATAATCTTTTGCCAGAATATTTTTGCTCATCTCGGCAATCATCCCTGCAAGTTCAACACCGGTAGGGCCTCCACCAGCAATCACGATTACCCTCCGCTTTTGCCGCTCGACATCAACATTGGTCCTGATCAGGGTTTCCATATTCAACAAGAGGTGGTTCCTCATGTTAAGCGCATCATCAATTGTTTTCATCGGTAAAGAAAACTTCCGGACATTTTCCATACCGAAATAATTTGTTTCAGTACCCATCGCCAGCACCAGGTAATCATAATTCAGTTTACCATTGTCTGTCTCGATTGTTTTTGATTCATGATCAATGTTGATCAGGGAGCCATAATAAAAACGGAGATTTTCTTTATGCTGAAACATCTTCCGGAATGGATAACTGATATTTGACGACTCAATAAAAGAAGTTGAAACCTGGTATAAAAGAGGAGGGAAAAAATTGTAATTATTCCGGTCAACAAGCGTGACCTGGATTGATTTGTAACGCGCGAGTTTGTTTGCGAGATTCATGCCGGCAAATCCACCCCCGATAATAATGACTTTCATATTTTCTGCTTTAATTTCTATAATCTGTTCCTGACAATAAACAAAGTATTATTCAGATCATATGGAAGCAAAGTCGATCATGCAAAAATACGCCGAATTTCCTCCGGATTCATTCCGCATTTACTTTATTAACCAGGCTTTTGCACTGTCAGCAATAATTCGACCATTGCGCCAAAAATTATCTCTTTAATAGCCTTGCAGAGTCGGGAATGTTCGACATTGCTCCGCTTGTTACAATTGGCTGATCGCTTGCTGTACTTCCCGGATCTTACCTGGTGTTTCTTGCCAGATCGACTTCATAAATGCGTTTTAACGGTCAAAAATTCCACATTTCAGCAAATTCTCCGCAAAATTCTTGTCTTGTTTATTAGATAACTTCAAAAGATAGCTAGTACAATTTTTGTACGCACTATATAAATTTTCAATAATTTAAAACTATAAGTATGAAAAAGATATTTGTAACCGGGGGATTGGCCCTTTTATCATTTGGCGTTTTTGCTGCATTGACGAACACTGGAAACTCTTATATTCATGAAGATTATTCAACTATGAGTGATCAACCCTTCCAGGATAGCACTCAAAAGAAAAAAGGCAAAAAAGACAAAAACAAGAAAGATACAACAGGCAAAAAAGATACAATGTTTGTATCTGTTACTCCAGCAGCAAATCAGTTGGCAGTAAATTAGGTTTAAATGATGGTTGTGCCCGGTGGTTTTTAACTACCGGGCATTTTTATGCCTTGATGCCGGCGCCGGATTTCCAAATGATTTTTTGAAAAAAGTAATTTAGTACATAAAAACATTTAGCGTGCCGTCATAAAATACCGGTTTTATAAAACGGCTGCGGCATTTAAGTAAAGAGCAGATGAGGAATTATACATTTGTTATTGCCCATTATAAATGAAACAAACTTCCCAAATAACCGTAGCATTGGTGGATGATCACAAGATCTTCCGGCAAGGCCTGATTGAGGTGCTGAACCACCTCGGTTATGCGATAACGATAGAAGCCTCCAACGGTATAGAATTATTAAATAAACTGGAAGGCGACGCGTTACCGGATATTTGCATACTGGATATCCATATGCCGGAAATGGATGGATTTGAAACTACACGCCAACTAAGATCGAAATACCCCGAAATAAAAATTCTTGCTTTCAGCACAGACAACACAGATGTTAGTGTTTCCAAAGTAATCTCATGTGGCGCTCATGGTTTTCTTGAAAAAGGTGGAAGCCTCGAAGACATCAGTGCATCGCTTACCTCAATTTTAGAAGTTCATTCCAGATGATTTTTAGTACAGGTGATTTTTAGTATCAGACATCCCATATACAGATACTAACAATGTGATTCCGGAAACCCAAACCGGAACGTGTTTACTGTCAATTCAAACCAACTTCGCAGGTTATTTTAGTAAAATTTAATCCGGTCTTAATATCACTGTTAAGAACAAATCAATGGAAAGTTAATGCTCTGCTAAGCTATTCACACTAAGTAACAATTTATCTACGCAAAAGGTAATTTTGTGATATAATAAATTTTAAACTTCCGTCAACCAATAAGAATAAGTCATGAAAAGTGTAAAGTCAAGATTCAGAAAATTCGGCATTGGACTGATATTTATTGCAGCAAGTGGGGTAATGATTACAGCCTGTAATAAATCGGACAACGATAATATTGATGTTCCGGCAGCAGGGTTAATGGCGTTCAACCTGGCATCTGACCAACCGGCTGTTGGGATCGCGTTATCCGGAAATTCTATAAATCCATCTCCACTTAGTTACACAGCATTCACCGGGCAATATATAAACATCTACCCGGGCAACCGGACGGTTGAAGCCTATGACTTCATTTCAAATGCTGGTTTCACAGAATCAAATTTTAATTTTGAGCCCGACAAGTATTATTCTCTTTTTGTAGTAGGAGCTGATTCTGTGTATAAGAACATTGTGGTCACAGACAATTTTGATAGCCTTTCCTCAACTGATGGAAAGGCTTATATAAGGTATGTAAATGCTATTCCGGATTCCAGCCAGCCGGTTGTGAAAATAAACAGCGGAGCTACCGAAGCTGTAAACGAAGCTGCACCATTCACAAAAGTGTCATCGTTCTTCGCAGTTAATCCCGGCGCAATTAATATAGAGATAAAAAACGGCGGCAATATCAGCGCAACAAGAACAATTGAGGTTGCAGATAAGAAAGCCTATACCATTTTGTTTGCCGGACAACCAGGTGAGCCGAATAACGACAAAGCAATACAAATCAGGTTTATCCAAAACGGCACATTAACCGATAGCACTACAAAAAATTAAGCCCAGCTTGATTTTTAATTGAAATATAAGTCCGGCCACGCCGGACTTTATTGTTTACTTTACATATGTTAAGATTTTCTAAATATTTTTTAAGCGGTAGGGGTGATGAGCTGGTGGGATGTCATCTTTGCAAACAAAAAAATATGATCCGACAGAAATTCGCCAGCCCGGCATTTCTTGTTACCCTTTTAATGTTCTGTTTCAGCGTTCATGCACAACAGGCGAAGTTATTTGTAATAAGTGGCTATGTAAAAGATGAACAGACCGGCGAAGCATTGATTAATGCAACAGTAAGTATCGCAAATGCTGCTGTAAATGTTCAGTCGAATGCGTATGGATTCTATTCAGTATCACTTCCTGGTGGCGACTACGAGTTGGTAGTTAGTTATGCGGGTTATGGAAACTTCACGAAACAAATTAAACTCAGCGCCAATATCTCAATGGATCTCGTACTTGACTCCAGGGCAACTGAAATGCAGGAAGTAGTCGTAACTGGTGAAAAGAAACTGAAAAGAACCAATACAGTAGGTCTGGGTATTCAACAATTGAGTGCAGGGCAGATAAAAAAGATACCTGCATTCATGGGCGAACCCGATGTAATCAAAGCCTTACTTACGCTTCCGGGTATCACATCAGTTGGTGAAGGTGCCGCGGGTTTTAATGTCCGTGGTGGAAACGTGGATGAGAACCTCATTATAATGGATGAGGCGCCGGTTTTCAATTCCTCACATCTTTTAGGATTTTTCTCGGTGTTTAATCCCGACGCTGTGAAAAATGTGACCTTATATAAAGGTGCGTTCCCGGCAGAATACGGGGGCAGAACATCTTCTGTTCTGGATATTCGGATGAAAGACGGAAACAACCAGAAACTTGCTGTAAATGGCGGCATCGGAAATATTTTCAGTCGGCTCGCGGTTGAAGCGCCTATTCAAAAAGACAAGTCTTCATTTATAATTGCAGGCCGGCGCTCTTATATCGATGTGCTTTCAAAACCTTTTTTAAAGAAAGAAGATCGCGACAATACCCTGTATTTTTATGATCTTACTGCAAAGGCCAATTATGAAATCAATGACAAAAACACGGTTTACCTGAGTGGATATCTCGGCAGGGACGTGTTTGGCGTTGGCGATGAAGCAAGTTTCAAATGGGGAAATACCACTGGTACGCTCAGATGGAACCACTTGTTTACCCCAAAGTTATTTCTGAACACGAGTCTTTATTATTCCAAATACGATTATAGCCTGGGATTCAGCTCATCGGAAGAAAACAAAAATGAAAGCTATAGCTGGAAATCAGATATTCAAACCTACGGTCTGAAACCAACTCTCACCTGGTTTATTAATAACAGGCATCAGCTTAAAACAGGCTTCAATCTCGTTTATTATAACTTCTATCCCGGACAAGGCATTAGCACAAGCGATGGTGACAAAAGCGATATCACTCTAAAAAACCGTTACGGATCCGAACTTGGTTTATTTGTTGAAGACACCTGGAAGGTTTCACCAAAATGGAATATACAGGCCGGTGTTCGTTTAAGTCAATATGCCTATTTAGGTGGCACAACGGTTTATCATTTCCGTGACACTACGCCAAACATTAGGAAGCCACTGGATAGGGAAGAAGTGGTAAAAAGCAAAAAGCCGGTAAATAACTGGACTTACCTTGAGCCAAGAGTATCGTTGCGTTACACCGTCCAGAAGAATACTTATGCCAAGGCTGCTTATGGCCGGAGCACACAGTATGTTCACCTTCTTTCAAATACCGCATCTCCAACGCCGGTAGATCTCTACTTTCCAAGCACGAACAATATTCGCCCTTCTGTTACAGATCAATTCTCAGTAGGTATAGTTACGATACCAGAAAGATTACCGGTTGAATTTTCTGCTGAAGTTTTTTATAAGTCAATGCATAATGTTCTTGATTATATTGATAATGCTAATCTCGAATTAAATCAGCTTGTAGAGGCTGACCTTCTTACTGGCAAGGGGAAGGCTTATGGGGTGGAGCTTGAAGTGAAAAAAGAAACCGGAAAGTGGCAGGGATGGATAAACTACACCTGGTCAAAATCATGGAGGCAGACTGATGGCATCAGTAAAAACGAATGGTATCTCAGCCGGTACGACCGCACACATGTAATAAACGTTTCGGTTGTACATACCTTAACTGAGCGCTGGGACATATCCGGTAGCTTCAATTATGGCACTGGTGCCCCGGCAACTTTTCCGGATATCAGATTTGACATCCAGGGACAGCCAATTCCATTTAACAGCACGGGCAAGAGAAATAATTTCCGCCTTCCTGCTTATCATCGGATGGATATTTCTGCTACCTGGAAAGGAAAACAAACAAAAAAACTCAAAACTGAATGGGTGTTTGGCCTATATAATGTGTATGGTCGGCAGAATGCATACTCTATATATTTCCAACAGAACGAAGATAACCCGCAACAAAAAGAAGCGGTACGCTTATCAATCATCGGAACCATTATACCTTCTATTACCTGGAACTTTAAATTTTAAATTTCACCCAATGAAATATCTATTGTCTTCTTTATATATACTTATCTCGCTCCTGCTTTTGAGTTCCTGTGAAAAAGTCATCGAGCTTGATCTTCCGGACGGAGAAAAACTTATATATATGGATGCCTGGATCAGCGACAAACCAGGCTTGCAATCTATTAAATTACTACAGGCTGTAAACTACCAGGACCAGGCTCAGCCCCGCACCATAGATAATGCTGCTATCCGGGTTACTGATATCACCGAGGGAAAATCATACGACTTCGTTTTTAACAATGGTGCTTATATTTTCGATCCGGGCAACAGCCAGGCGATCGGCGTAATTGGACATCAATACAAACTAAATGTCACCTTGAATGGCGAAACTTTTGAAGCAACAGATTATCTGTCAAGGGTAACGACATTTGATTCTCTCACTTTAGAGTTTAAGGAAGGTTCAGGTGATTTTGAGAAACAGGGTTTTTATGCAGAGTTTCATGCCAGGGACCTTCCCGGCGGCACCGATTACTACTGGATCCAGACTTATAGAAACGGAGCACGAAATACTTATCTGAATGATATGGTGAGTATAGATGGGTCATTTTATGAAGGCATTTCAGATGGTTATGAATTTATTCCTCCATTTACTGAGGGGGTGACATCCGGAGAAAAGCCTTATCAGAAAGGAGATGAAGTTAAAGTAGTGATGAGATCACTTAGCAAAAGCTCTTTCAGCTTTTGGGAACAGGCCATAAATCAAATGGCAAGTGGTGGAATGTTTTCTGAGGTTTTACAAAATGTTCCTTCAAATATTATGAATTCCAATCCGCAGGGAAAATCAAAAATCTACGGCTGGTTCGGAACTGTAGCGGAAACTTCTATAAGCAAGAAAGTTGAATAGATGCAAATAATAAAAAAGATCTCATCAAACGGTAAGAATTGTTTTTGTTTGATGAGATCTTTTTTTCAATAATATCCGGTTATTCAATTCCTGTCAGATCATTTTCATCTTTTTGCGGTGGCAAAGAGGTAATTGGTCTTACGGCCAGCTCAATTGGAGTAGCAGCAATCAGCTGTTTCTTAATATATGCCTGGCTCATCTGTTGAATACGACGACCTTGTGGAAGAAAACTGCCTTCCAGGCTGCCCACGGCTTTATTGAAATGGTTTATCGTTCCGTTAAGCCCCTTTCCAATATTTACCATATGTTCCATCAGGATAGCACTTCTTTCATACAGTTCAACAGCGGCGTCACGGATTGACTCAATGTTTTCCATTGTTTTTAGCTGGTTCCAGCTGTATCCTACACTTCGGAGAATGGTGATCAGGGTAGTTGGTGTCGCTACTATAATGCGGTTGTTAAGCGCCTCTTCAATCAGTTCCGGCCATTCCTGCAACGCTGCTCCAAATGAGGACTCTATCTGCATAAACAAAACAACGAAATCAGGGGCTTCCGGAAACTGGTCCCAATAAGCTTTTGCGCTTAACTGTTTAAGATGAATACGTATTGCTGCTGCATGTTGTTGTAATAATCGCTTTTGAGTTTCCGCATCATCAGTTTCAAAGATCTGCAGATAAGCGCTCAATGGCACCTTGCTGTCAACCACAACGCTACGGTTCTCAGGTAGCCTGATGATCATATCAGGTCTTAGCTTACCTGCTTCCCCTTCTGTTGTCACCTGTTCCTGGAAATCACATTGATCCATCATTCCCGCGAATTCCACAAGTCGCCTTAAAGCTATTTCTCCATAACGCCCCCGGGTATGACTTGTTTTTAAAGCAGTAACCAGGTTACGTGTTTCTTTATCGAGAGCCGCGGTGCTAAGTTTCATCTGGTCAAGCAAAGTGCTGATGTTACCATAGGCTCCTTCCCGTTTGCTTTCGAGTGTGTTTATCTTTTCGTCCATCCTGGTCAGAGATTCACCAAGTGGTTTCACAAGTATATCTATTGCCTGCTGGCGTTTGTCAAGATCCGTTTGGGCATGACTGATATGTGTTTTTAGTTCGGTTTTTGCAAGATCAAGAAATGACTGATTGTTTTTGTCAAGCGCTGCAGCTGACAGGGAATCAAATGAGGTTTTAAGGGCAAGTTGTGCTTCGGCAATAAATTGTTTTTGTTCAGCAATCGCTTTTAAAGACTCACTATACTTAGCGGCAAGGCTGTGGTTCTGCCCTACAAGCTCTGTATTAGCAGCCTGTAAAACCTGGATATTTCTCAGGAAATCTGATTTCTCCCGTCCCGCTGTTTCAAGATTTTTTCGCATCTCTTCAGTTCTTGCAGAGAGATCGGCAATCTCTTTGTGAAAAGTCTGCTCCTTCATCCGGTATTCTTCCAGCTGCCCTTTTGTCCGGCTCTTTTCGTTATTGACTGTGATGTTTGCCAGCAGCAACTCATCGTATTTTGTTTTAATTGAAGTATAGACCTCCCTTAACTGGTCCCTGTCATTAAATACATTGGTCTTTGCTGTAATTTCCAGGCTAAGTGACTCCTTTAATGAAACCTCATTAATCAATTGTTGCTCCAGGCGTGATTCAAGCCTTGAAATGGTCTGAAGACCTACCTGGCCCGCTAATCGCTGTTCCTCAAGGGCCCTGGAACTGTTTTCTAACTGCAGTTCAGTTTTAAAGAACTGTTCTTCAACAGAATTTTTGGAAGAAGTCAACAGGTTAATCTTATTCCCGAGCCTGTACTTATTAATAATCAAACCAATGACAAGACCAACAAGAAAAACGATCGCGATAATGATAATGTATAAAGACTGAGACATAATTATCCTTCAAAAAAGTTTGTAGAATCCAAAAGATCCATTGTACAAAAAACCCACAAATATATTGTGGGTATGCTTTTTAAAATAGAATTAATGTAAAAATGATCAGGAGCCTCTTTGAGAACGGCCGGTAATCCTCGTGTTTTTAGCAGCGGCTTTGCTATTGGTATTGCTTTTCCCTTTTGAGCCGGGAAATCCGGGTTTACCGGCATTCTGATTACCTTTCTTTTTGTCTTTGTCTTTGTTTGTATTGAGGATCGACATATGTAATGGATTTTGTTGCGTAAATATACTAAAAATTCCGATTTAGGTGACAATGGCAATGCATCTCTGGTTTAGTCTGCCAATATCCGGTCATTTTTAACAGTACTGAAATAGATAGGTTTATCTGAGCAATATGCGATATTTCCTATATAACCTGGCCCGACCATAAAACTATTGATTCTCCAATTGAATTTCGAACCGATGGCAGAAGCATTAACCTGGTTCGTTCCGTCAAGACAAACCGTGACAGATAAATCATCGCTGATACCTTTGCCAGTAGCCTTGAGCAAAGATTCTTTCCTGCTCCATAATAAATAGAACGTAGTGAGGGGAGAAGCCGAGTTCGCGATGCTGGCCATCTCATTTTCATTGAATGCAAATTTCATCACTTCCGAATAATGAAAACCCGGGTCCATATATTCCACGTCCGTTCCAATGGGTGAATCAGAAATTGCAATCAGTATATACTCTCCTGAATGTGCGACATTGAATTCGATGGAAGCATTTGAAGGTTCCCCAACAAAAGGTTTCTTATTGATACCCTTGTTGAAAACAATTTCTGAAGGCTGAACCAACAACTTCCTGGCAAGCAACATTCTCAGCACGGCCCGACTGATAATAAAACGGTCATGATCATTCAGATGATGATATCGTTTTGCCCGCGAAATCTCATCGGCACTAAGCAGCTTTTTATATTGTTTAAGGTTCGACATGTGATCGTTGATAAAGATCCTGTATATCTGCACAGTTGACAACCCTGGATCTTCTTCATCCTCCCATAGCAAACCGGGTATAAACCGGCAATCAACACAAACCATTTCCATCAATTCCATAAGCTGCCTTTTGATAAAGCTTCTTTAATTTTTTTACATGCTTCTCTGAACTTTTTTTAAACGCTTCTCTTTTGCTGATAAAATTTCTATTTGATATATTATACAGCTTCCATCATGCGCTTGCGATAAAATAGCGGAATTTCCTGGGTTTCTTTTTGCGCAGCTTTATCAAGGCATAACTGAAGTTTTCTTGCCAGTTCGTTAACATTTGGTGGCAGGAAAATTTTGTTATGTTCACCTGGAATCTCATGTACCCGTACCCCGCCTTTTGCATAAGGTTTCCAGCCCAGGAATAAATGATCATCGTGGTAATATGTTCTCTCGGTGGCACGGAAAAGTTCAACGATACCATCATATTCATGCAGCAGGTATTTTGACTTCGCCTTCAGATTTGTTTCTTCAATTTTATACTTGTAGTAGAAGAGATCTTTTTCTTTTCCTTCAACCCAACCTTTGATTCTTCTATATGGTTTATGCAGCTTTGTTTTAAGCTCCTCCTGTTCATAACGGATCTTAGCAATGGGATTTTTGAAAAAAGACCGGATATCATAAGCACCACGCATAAGAGCTATCCGGGTGCGGTGAAACCTGGCAACTGTTCTTGAATGTTTTGCATTGGCAGCATCTGCATAAGTATCAAAAATAATCAGCGCTTTTACTTCTTTATTCATTGCCTTGAGCTGCCTGGCCATTTCAAATGCCACAAGCCCACCGAAAGAATAACCCGCAAGTGCATAAGGGCCATCCGGGTTATTTACAAGAATTTCACTAATATAGTTTGATGCAAGTTCCTCTATAGTTTCAACGATCGGTGCATTGCCGTCCAACCCTCTTGCCTGTAATCCATAGATTGGCTGATCAGGATGAAGATGCTCAATAGTGCGGTTAAAAATAGGAACGGTACCGCGGGCACCATGCACCATATAGAGTGGCATCTTGCCGTCACCTTTTTTCATTGATACCAGGCTTTCGAATTGTTTTGCGGGCTGCCTGCTTTCCAACCTGGAGGCAAGAGATGCAATCGTGGGACAATCAAACAGAACTGAGACCGGCAGTTGAATTCCTGTTTCCTTTTCAAGCATTGACATCATTCTGATCGCGATCAGTGAATGGCCTCCAAGCTCAAAAAAATCATCATTTCGTCCTGGATTATTGATCCCGAGAATTTTTGACCAGATGACGATCAATGTTGCTTCAAAACGGCTCACCTGCACATGATTTTTTGCAAACATTTCTTTTGCTCCCGATGGCTTTGGTAAACACTTGCGGTCTATCTTGCCATTAGGCGTCAATGGTAACTCATCAATTATCACAAAATCATTCGGGCACATGTAAGGCGGCAGAAAATCTTTGATAGCCTGTTTCCATTGGCCAATTAACCGGTTCACATCTTCCTTTACCGGTTTTGTGAGAACAACATATGCTACCAGTTTTTTATTTCCGGGTTGGTCTTCCCTCGAAATGACTACTGATTTTGTAACGGCGGCATGCCGGGATAAACAATATTCAATCTCGCCGGGTTCAATGCGGTAACCCCTTATCTTGATTTGCTGATCGATCCGGCCAAGACATTGAATGTCTCCACCCGGAAGAAATTTTCCCAGGTCTCCGGTACGATACATTATCGCCCCTTGACTATCAGAAAACAAATCCGGCAAAAAACGCTGCGAAGTTAATTCGGGTTGATTATGATAACCGGCACCAACACCGTCACCGGCGATATACATTTCACCAGTTTCGTTTTCTGCAACCGGTGTACCATCGGCATTCAGGATATAAAACCTCGTATTTGCTATGGGTTTGCCAATTGTAATGAGAATATCACTCGCCTGGATCAACTTAGCGGAACTCCAGATGGTTGTTTCTGTAGGTCCGTAAAGATTATATAATGATTTAGATCTTGATAACAATTCCCTGGAAAGATCGAGGGGCAAAGGTTCACCACCACTGCAAATTGTAGGTATTATTTCGGTTTTTTGCCAACCTGCCTCAAGAAGCATCTGCCAGGTTGCAGGAGTAGCCTGCATAATGGTTGGCTTTGCCATCCTGATCTTTTCTAATAAGGCAAATCCATCTCTCACTACCTCTGAACCAATAATATCCACTGACGCACCTGAAATTAATGGCAGATAAAATTCCATCCCCGATATATCAAAACAAACAGTTGTAATAGCAAGCATCCGGTCAGAACTTTTTATACCCAGGATCTGGCGGAAACTGAATAGCATATTAACAAGGTTGTAATGCATGATCCTCACACCCTTTGGTTTACCAGTTGAACCTGATGTATATAAAATATAAGCTAAATCATTTTCGGTTATGCCTTTGGGTGAGTAAGATGATGAAAGTTCATCCATGTTTTTTAATAGGTCCTCAATCAACAATTCAGTCAATGTCAAGTTATTGCTACCCGCATATTTCTGAGATGTCAGGAGGAATTTGGCGGACGAATCCTCTAACATATATCTGATCCTGTCCTTTGGATATTCCGGATCAACCGGGACATAAGCAGCACCGGTTTTCATGATCGCAAGCATTGCAATGAGCACAAGCGGAGATCGTTCCACCATCAATCCGATAACATCGCCACTTGTTGTCCCTGCAGCATTTAGTTGAGCAGCAAACTGGTCTGACATCACTTGTACCTGCTGATAAGAATATACTGACCCGTTGAAGGAGATGGCAGTCGCCCCAGGTGTACTGGCAGCCTGTTTATTAACAAGGTCCACTAATGTAGCCTTCCGTGGATATTCACTTGCGGACTGATTACCCGGGTATTCAAACCGGGTGTTTAAATTGAACCGGGCAGCAAGGTCTCCAATCCTCAGTAGGGGATTAGCTACAATTGAACGAAGTATTGTTTCATATCTGCTCATGAATTTCCTTATCGTTGGAGCAGTGAAAAGGCTGTTGTTATAAGACCATTGAAGTATCAAACCATCTTCAGAACTAATGATATTCACAAAGATCTCAAACGTTTCAAACGAGCGGGGATTGTTTATTACCTTATGCTTTAAGCCATGAAAAGAAACACCATTGTTAGTACTCCTGTCGAAGTTGAAAACTACCGGCACCAACGGTACCCGCGAAGTATCCCGTGTGATCGGAAGTTTCTTGAGCAGGCTGCCAAATGTAAATTGCTGATGATCGTAGGCGTTTAAGATTGCTTTCTGCCTGGATTTCAGATAGTCAGAGAAATTCAATTCATCCGAAGGAAAACTGCGGAGAGGAAGAAGATTAGCGCAATGACCTAACAGATTTTCATTGCCGGTAACGGATTGACCGGCAGCGGGCAGGCCGACTGTAATATCATTCTGACCAGTGATCTGGTGTAACATCAATTCAAAACCTGCAAGCATGGTCATTACCAGGCTGCAACCCGACTTAGCGCCAAGCTTTTTTACTGCTTCAACCAGCGGGTTATCGAGTAAAAAATCATCACGATGGCTTTTAAAGTTCCGGTGCAGTGGACGGTCAAAATCCAATGGCAGATTCAATGTAGGTGGCAAGGAAACAAACTGATCTACCCAGTACTTTTCAGTAGCTTTATATTCAGCAGTAAGGGAATGATTGAGCTGTCCGACAGCATATGATGAAAAAGTTGGCGCTGGAGACATCACCGGTATTTCATTTCTCACATATGCACTGTATAGATTTCCAAGGTCTTGTATTATTACACCCATCGACCAGCCATCGCAAACTATATGATGTGCAGTAAGGTGTAATTGATGAATCTGTTCACTTAATTTTAAAAGTGCGGGTCTTAACAATGGACCTTTACTTAAATCGAAAGCCGTATTACCATCACGATTTGCATAGGCCGACAAATAAGCCTGTTGCTGTTCTTCATTTAAGTTAGAAATGTCTTCATATACAAGATTAATCGGATAGTCCCGGTAAACAAACATATTTTGTCCATCAGTACTGAAACTGGCACGCAATGATTCATGTCTGGAAACAAGTTGCTTCAGGGCTGTAGCCATCGAAAAACGACAGCAGATGCCAACCATGTTAATTATCACAGATTCATTATAGGAGCGGCTGGCATCATCCCCATTCATGATACACGAAATCCAGATCTCTTTTTGGGGTTCGGTGGTTGGAACAGTATAGAGTATTTCCGGTCCGGTAAAAGGATTGTGGTTGACAGGAACGGATTCGTAAATAATATTTTCCATTAGAGATGCTTTAATTTTTTTGGATTTGGAGGTATCCACCAGGTTGCGCCGGATTTGATATAAACCAGGCAGGGTTTCCAATATCATCTTTGCCAAGTTTTGCACCTGGCACTGGGGGCTCATTATCAATACGATAGCTGTCTGAATCTTTGTTTGAGGAAGCTTCGCTTCGCAGTGCAGCACTTTGATGCTTTGCTATTTTTGCAGAAGATTCGCCGGGTTGTGGCAGCGTTTGGTTTGCCTGTAACAGAGCGACCTGCTGTGCCAGTATCTGGAGTTGCTGCAGTATCTGGTTAAGTAAAGGCTGATCATTTGCCAGCTGATCAGGACTTTGCGGCAAGAGCCGCTGTTGTATGAACTTTTGCTGTTGTATGAACTGTGTTTGCGGTTGTGCATGACTGGTAACCTGATTGTACTCCTGTATTTCCTGTGCAGACGTTTCAGCATCCGGCGAAATCTTGTCGATATAGTAGTTTGCCAGCTTTTCTATTGTGTTACACTCTTCGTTTAACTGACGGAAAGAAACCGGTACAGCAAATCGTTTTTTTAATGTTAAAGCGACCTGTGTCAATAACAATGAATCGAGTCCTGCCTCCATAAAACCGGTACTTGCAGGAGTATCAACCATATCAAAACCTGTAGCTTCCTCAAGAATCTTCCTGATTGCTATAATTAATGAAGATTTTCTCGTCGTTCCGGATTGGCCATCGTAAGTTCCTGAAGATGCAGGTCGATTCTGAACCGGGGAAAGAAGTTCATTGTTGTTCCTGCGAATATGCATCCCTGTTATAGCCTGTGCCGTCGCATTTTCAACCCAATACTTCTTTTTGTCAAATGCATAAGAAGGCAGATCCACACGGCGGGAATTGGTTTTATTTGTGAGCTTTGAAAAATCAACAGAGATTCCATTTGCCCAAAGCTGTCCCACCGCTTGTAGAATCTCTGCATAGGCATGATGTACACCGGCTTCCTGGTGCTGGCTTGCAATTGCTAAAACCTGTCTGTCGCCGGCCTGTTGTTTTACAAGCGTTGTGGTTACATTGCGCGGTCCGATCTCGAGGAAAGCGGTAGGAGTGCCGGATAACAATTCCTCAACGGCATCGGCAAAACGAACAGTAGCCATCAGGTGGTTCGACCAATATGCCGGATCAATCGCTTCTGAATCTGATAATAACTTACCGGTAACCGTCGAGAAGATTGGAATTGTTGGTTTGTTAATGGTCAATGAACCAACAAGCTTTTCAAATGGGAGCTTTACCGGTTGCATCATATGAGAGTGAAAAGCATGACTGGTAACCAGTTTTTTATTGCCTATACCGGCTTCATTAAGTTTAAGAGAAAAGAAGTCAATATCTTCAGTTGGTCCAGCAACAACTGTCATCTTCCGGCTATTTACGGCAGCAACAGATAACCCAGCCGGAATCAGGGTCATCACCTGTTCAAAACCGGCGAGAACAGATATCATAGATCCCTGTGGCAATTCAGCCATTAACCGGCCCCGGGCTTCAATTAACCTGATTGCATCGCCCAGACTGAAAATACCCGATAAATGAGCCGCCACAAATTCGCCAATACTATGACCAATAAATGCAGATGGTTTAATGCCCCAGTTCATCCAAAGTTTTGCAAGCGCGTATTCAAATATGAACATGGCTGGCTGCGTGTACCTGGTGTTGTTTATGTGGTGAACCTTTTTGATAGTGGTATCATCAAATAAAATTGTCCGTATATCTTCAGACATGAACTCATATAGCAGATATGCACATTCATCCACAGCTTCCCGGAATATCGGTTCATGCTGATAGAGCTCCTTACCCATATTCACAAATTGTGAACCCTGGCCCGGAAACACAAAAGCAACGCTGTCAAAAGCATTTCTATTTAAAACTTGCTCTCCTGGAAATGCTGGTGATCGCAGTTTATCGATCGCGGTTTTACTGTCGTTCGCTACCACGAATCTTCGCTGATTAAATGGTTGACGTGTTGATCTGAGGCTGAAAGCTACGTCCTGTAAGGAAATATCTTTTTTGCGATCAAGAAAATCATTAAGTTTATCAGCATATCCGATTATACTTTCCACTGACTTCGCAGAAAACTGCAGCAGTTGGGCTGGTTTCGGATCTGACGAATGAATCACCCCAGCATCCGCAGACTCAATTAAAATATGAACGTTCGTACCGCCTACGCCAAACGAACTGACCCCGGCGACCCTTTTATCGGTTGTCCATAACCGTAAGTCACTATTGACGTAAAATGGACTATTCTTAAAATCAATCTGTGGATTTGAACTGTTGAAATTTATGGAAGCGGGTATCTGCTTATGATACAGGGCCAGCACTGTTTTGATAAAACCCGCCACGCCGGCCGCTGCTGTCAGATGTCCCATGTTGCTTTTAACTGAACCGATGGCGCAATACTGCTTAACAGTCTGCTCGCCAAACGCCATTTTCAGCCCTTCGATTTCGATCGGATCCCCAATGGGAGTAGCAGTGCCATGTGCTTCTATATAGCCAATTTCTGCTGCATCTATTCCGGCTTCGTCAATGGCCTGTCTTATTGCGGCAGCCTGCCCGGCAGCACTAGGTGCAGTAAAGCTGCTTTTAGCGGCTCCGTCATTATTTACACCGATACCTTTAATAATACCATAGATCGTATCACCGTCTGTGACTGCTTCATTCAGCTTTTTTAACAGAACCACACCTGCACCATCACTGAAGACTGTGCCTCCGGCCATTGCATCAAAGGGCCTGCAATGACCGTCGCTGCTAAGCATTGCTCCTTCTTCGTAAAGATGACCACTTTTTAATGGAACGGTAACTGCAACGCCTCCGGCAATTGCCAGATCACATCTTCCTGACCTGATATTCTCAACTGCCTGGCTGATCGCAAGTAACGATGTGGAACAACCGGTATTAAGACTGATAGCCGGCCCTTTCAGATTTAATTGAAAAGCTGTGCGGGTAGCAATATAATCTTTCTCATTAGCCGTCATTACCTGGAATGCACCAACCTGGTCTATGAGACCGGTGTTTGACTGAACGTTATTAAAATAATAGGTGTTATTGCCCGAACCTGCAAAGACACCTATGCTTCCTTTAAAATGAGCAGGCAGATAGCCGGTTTGTTCCAGTAGCTCCCAGGATATTTCAAGAAACAATCTTTGTTGTGGATCCATAAGGGAAGCTACATTTGGATTGATACCGAAGAAAGAAGCATCAAACATGTCTGCATCGTTCAATACACCCCTGGCTTTTACATAAGCAGGATTATTTCTCAGTTCAACCGGAACCGATTGATCTAGTTCTTCCATGGAAAAAAAACTTGTCGTTTCATTTCCATCTACAAGGTTCTGCCAAAAGGCCTCAACGTTGCCTGCACCGGGAAAACGGCCGGCAAGGCCGATTACAGCAATATCATATGTTGCCGGACCCTGTTTAATATTTTTTTCCTGATTTAGGGTTTCACCATGATCCAGGAAATATGCAAGATCTTTTATAGTGGGGCGGGAGTATAGTTTGGTTACAGGCAATTCCAGGCCATATTTTTCTCTTAATTCAACAATCGTTTTAACTGCCAGCAACGAATTACCACCCAGTTCAAAAAAATTGTCCAGGGTACCTGTCCGATCCATCTCTAACAGGAAGGCCCAAACGCCGGCAATCTTTTTTTCTGTGTCGGTGGCAGGGGCAATGTATATAGTATCAAGATCCGGCCTTTTTATTTCAAGATCAGGCAGTGCTTTTTTGTCAATCTTACCGCTGGTTGTTTTCGGAAACTGCTCCACCTGCATAATTGCTGAAGGCACCATATATTGTGGCAGACTGCTTTCAAGATAGGCACGCACTGCATTCAAATTAATTTCTGCTTTACCAGGTTTAAGATAGGCAAGTAGTCTTTTTTGACCAGACTTGTTTTCACGGGCAATTACTACTGCCTGTTCAACATCAGGATATTTGTTAAGGATAACTTCTATCTCGCCGGGCTCAACGCGATGCCCCCGGATCTTTACCTGGTCATCGCTTCTTCCAAGAAATTCAATGTTACCGTCAGGAAGGTAACGGGCAAGATCACCCGACAGATACACCCGCATTTTACCCGAGCGTGGATGCTGCCAGTCAATAAACTTTCCGGCAGTTAATGCAGGCTGATTCAAATATCCTTCTGCCAGGCATATACCCCCGATAATCAGTTCACCGGTCTCACCGTCTTCAAGTAATTGTTTGTGTTCATCAATGATAAAAATCTGCGTATTGCTAACGGGGCTTCCGATTCCAGGTAAAGCGGGCCAGTGGATAGGATCACCTTCAAGCACAAGTTGGGTTACAACATGTGCTTCAGTTGGTCCGTATTGATTGAATAGTTTGCATTCGGGTATTCCTGAAAATAATTTTATCAGCTGAGGGGTGATTTTTAACTGCTCACCAGCAGTAATTACTTCCTGGAGACAGCCGGGAAAATAATTATTTGTTCCGGCAGTCTCGGCAAGCTGCTGAAGTGCGACAAACGGAAGAAATACCCTGTTGATGGCTTCATCCTTTATTAGCGCCAATAAACGAAAAGGATCCAGTCTTATATCATCCCCGGCAAGTACAAGGGTGCCACCGGTTGTAAGAGTTGAAAATATTTCCTGGAAAGAAACATCAAAGCTCAGTGGTGCAAATTGTAAAGTATTTGTTCCGGGGCCGGCTTTTGACTCCTTTGCCTGCCAATCGAGTAGGTTCACAAGAGCGGCATGTCCCATACTTACCCCTTTTGGTTTTCCCGTTGAACCGGAAGTATAAAGAATATACGCAAGGGTCGGTATTCCGGAACCGATAGAATTTCGGGCACTATATTCAGCAACATTTTCTTCATTGCCGGATGAAATCATTTTGAGGCCTGTGTTTTTTAAAACATCATGGTCTTTTCCGGAAGCCAGGCAACTTTTAACAGCAGACTCCTTTATTATTTGAGAAACCCGGTCAGGGGGATAAGTCGGATCGAGTGGGAGATAGGCCCGGCCGGATCTTAAAATTCCCAGCACGCCCACTATCATTTCTATAGAACGTGTAGTACTTATTCCGATTATTTCTTCGTCAGGACAATTATTATTTAATAACCAGGCTATCCGGCCTGCTTTTTGATCAAGCTGCTGATAAGTGACTTGCTGAGGACCAAAGCGGATTGCAATTCCTGTGGAGTTCGTGGTGATCTGGGTGTTTACCAGCTGGTGCACCAAAACTGGCGAACTGGCCTGGAGGATTCCTGGGGTCATGACGGATTATTAAAGAGTTAAGCTAGCCCTGATTAAACTGAGTTGATATTACATTTTGTGCGAAAACTCCTGGTTTAGCTTCTGTAAACTGAAACTGAATTGGGAAGACAATTAATAATCCGGGAAACTGGAAATGTAATAGCCAGATCAGTAAATCAGAGGACTTAGACAGACCAAAATACCTCTAAATATTTATAAGTGCAATACCGTAGAACTACCTCATATATATTTTAATCTCTTTTATAAATTTACAATCGATTATCCCGGTTAATGACAGTACCCTTAAGCATTGATTAATACCCTTAAGCACTGATTATGAACACGACCTGGTAGTAGTTCACCAACATCGCCATATAAATGTTTTTTGGCTTTTATTTCATTATTTAAGAAATATTATTACTTTTGAGCCTGATTTTAATTAATCTACACTATCCTCCCCATCCTCTGGAAAATCCTGAAACCACACAACTACATTAAGAAATGATTCGGTCACACCAACATCCTGTGTAATTACAGCTTACCTGACATCCTTTCGAATACCTCCTGGCTTTCATTGCTTATTGTATGTTCCTGATAGTAGATACTGATATATCCAATATACTTAGTGCAGGCTTATGTTTTGTGCCCGGTAACGAATAAGCACTCAACGTATAATCCATTTATAATTATTCTTAGTGACTGATAAGATTTGAAAGTTGAAAATTTGTGAACTGGTCGGGAACAAGAAATGATTAAATAAAGTACCAAACAAAATTTAAAATAAACGGGACAAGCACCTTATGGAACAAAAAGTTATCGGCGTCATTGGCCTTGGATATGTCGGATTGCCCCTGGCAATAGAATTTTCGAAGAAGTATCCGGTAATAGGATTTGATATCAATCAGAAAAGAGTCGCCGCTTTGCTTTCGGGCAATGATTATACTCTCGAAGTCAGCAACGAAGATCTTATATCTGTTCTGCGTTCTTCTTCCGAAAAAGGAAACGGTATCTTAATTACCAGCGATATTGAAGAGCTTAAATCTGCAAATATTTACATTGTCACTGTACCTACCCCCGTAGATAAATACAATCGTCCCGATCTCACACCATTATATAAGGCCAGCGATACAGTTGGTAAGGTGCTGAAAAAAGGCGATATTGTTATCTATGAGTCAACCGTTTATCCGGGTGTAACAGAGGATGAGTGCGTTCCCGTGCTCGAAAAAGTTTCAGGAATGGTTTTCAATACAGATTTCTTTGTAGGTTACTCTCCTGAAAGAATCAATCCGGGCGATAAGGAACACACAGTTACCAAAATCAAAAAAGTCACCTCCGGTTCAACCCCTGAATCAGCAAAGGAAATAAATGAGCTTTACGGTAGCATAATTGTTGCCGGAACTCACCTGGCTCCGTCTATTAGAGTGGCAGAAGCTGCAAAGGTTATCGAAAATGCTCAGCGCGATATCAACATTGCCTTCATAAATGAGCTTGCCAAGATCTTCAATCATCTTGACATTGATACCTCTGAAGTGTTGGCGGCGGCAGGTACAAAATGGAATTTTCTGAATTTCAAACCCGGACTGGTTGGCGGTCACTGTATCGGCGTTGATCCTTACTATCTTGCCCAAAAAGCAATGGAAGTAGGATATCACCCTGAAATAATCCTGGCCGGACGCAGGCTTAATGACGGCATGGGTGCGTATATAGCAGAGAATGTTGTGAAACTGATGATCCGTAAAGGCATAGCAGTAGCAAACAGCAAAGCCCTTGTACTAGGGATAGCATTCAAGGAGAATTGTCCGGATGTAAGAAACACCAAAGTCATTGACATTATTGACCAGTTGAAAAAATACCAGGTTAATATTGACGTATACGATCCCTGGGCAGACGCAACAGAAGTGAAACACGAATATGACATCAATATGCTCGGATCATTACCGGTTGATAAGGTTTATGATACTGTGATACTTGCGGTGGCGCACAAAGAATTCAATTACCCGATGGTTAAAAAACTTTGTGGTGAATCTTGTGTGTTGTTTGACGTAAAGGGATTACTTGACAAAAATCTGACTGACGCAAGATTGTAACCTATACATATTGTAATATATAATTATGTACGAACAGAAATTTCATTCAGGCGACATTTCAAACAATACTTTCCTGGTAACAGGAGGGGCAGGTTTCATCGGTTCGAATATCGTTGAATACCTGTTAAAGAATAAAGCGGGAAAGGTTCGTGTGCTTGACAATTTCAGTACCGGAACGCATGAAAATATCCGGCCTTTTCTTGAAAACGCTTCCTTCGAACTGATTGAAGGTGACATCCGCGAACTGGAAATCTGTCGTAAAGCCCTTGAAGGTATCGATTATCTGTCTCACCAGGCTGCACTCGGTTCTGTACCGCGATCAATTAATGACCCTATTACGAGCAATGAGGTCAACGTAAGCGGCTTTTTGAATATGCTGGTTGCTGCCAGGGATGCGAAAGTGAAAAAGATGGTATATGCTGCCAGCAGCAGTACTTATGGCGATCATCCTGGTTTGCCGAAGTTCGAGGATAAGATTGGTAACCCGCTTTCGCCTTATGCGGTTACAAAATTCGTTAATGAATTGTACGCAAATGTTTTTTCAAGCACTTACGACTTTCATGCAGTTGGACTAAGGTACTTCAATGTGTTCGGTCCAAGACAAAATCCGAAAGGACCCTATGCAGCGGTAATTCCCTTATTCATCGAATCTGCACTGAAGAGTGAAGCTCCATATATTAACGGTGATGGCGAAACGAGCCGTGATTTTACATTTGTTGAAAACGCAGTACAAGCCAATATTAAAGGATTACTGGTCGAAGGAATCGACAAACATGAAGTTATGAATATTGCGTTTGGCGAAAGAACAACTCTAAACGAACTGTGGAATGAGATTAAGATTCTGGCTGGCATAAGTCTGGTGCCGGTCTACCGGGAAAACAGAAAAGGGGACGTCAAACATAGCCTTGCGAATATAGACAAAGCCGGCGAATTGATAGGCTATCAGCCGGGAGTATCCGTAAAAAAGGGTTTAGGCCTTGCATTTGATTGGTATCGTCAAAATTTGATGGTGATTAGTAGATAAAAAAAAATAATATTATTTTTGGCTAACCCTTAAAAACAAAAACTGTATATGAAGATTCGTTTCATTCCGGGTTTAACCCGAATTTCAATGATCATCCTGGTAGTAGCGGCATGTCTCACCTCCTGCACTACTGCTAAAAAACTACGCTATTTCCAGGATTTGCCGGAGAGTGACATTGTGGATCTTCCACCTGCTCCACAGGAAGAAAGGGCCATTGAATATGGTGATCAGCTCGATATTTCATTTAGTGGAAAGGATCCGGAAGCAGCTTTGTTTTTCACAAGGAAAGGTGTTCAACCAACTTTAGGTGAACCCGGTCAGATAGTAGATCCACAGGGCTTCATCGAGTTTCCTATGCTTGGCAAACTAAAGGTTTATGGTTTAACTGCGCGTCAGTTGAAAAATAAACTTACAGAGCTGGCCTCTCCATATATGAAGGAAGCTATGGTAGATGTAAGGTTTATCACATTCCGAATTTCAGTGTTGGGAGAAGTAAGAAGCCCCGGTACATTCACTCTCCCGCAACAAAGAACTTCAATACTTGATGGACTTGCTGCTGCAGGAGACCTTCCGATAACCGCAAAACGCTACGATATCCAGTTATACAGACAGGCAGCAGGAAAAAGGAGTATTACAAAGATCGATCTGAGGAAAAAAGATGTTCTCCTTGATAAAGAAACATTTCAACTGCAACATGGAGATGTACTTATTGTTCCTCCACGTTCAAATACAGTCATACAACAGGAAACGGTTCTGTTCAGTACATTACTCGGACTTACTTTAAGTGTAGTTAGCCTTGTGTTGATAATACAAGGAAATAACGATTAAAAACAAAAATCATGGAGCAGTCATTTATTGACGAAAAGGAATCCGGTGGCGGATTTGATATCAAAACATATTTTTCCAAACTAGGGAAAAACTTTTATTGGTTCATCATTGCCTTGTTGGTTTTTGGTGTTGGAGCTGTATTATATCTGCGATATACACAGCCCTTATATAAATTATCAACTTATGTGCTGATTAAGAAACCAACTGAGGCTAAGAACCTGATTGGGGGAACACCGTTTGGTGCATCTGGTTCTGAAAGCAGCTCCTCGGGTCTGGATATAAGTAGTGAAATATTTAAGCTGAAATCAGGTACCACACTTGGAGAGGCAGTAGATTCGCTGAACCTGCAGGTTTCACTTACATCAAATGAAACAGTAAAACATCAGCCGGTTAGCCTTGATTCAGTTCCTTTTACAGTGAAGGCAAAAATGGCAGATTCCAATGCCGACGGCCCTTTGTACACAGTTACCTTCAATGAAGAAGCATATAAAGTAACTACCGAAACTTCAGGTATCACCGGTAGATATGGCGTACCACTCAAGGTGGGCACTGATACGATTACAATCGCCAAAAAAAGTGGTTTCAAGGCTGGCCTGGAATACGATCTCCAGCTTGTTGGCAGGGACAATATTATTGCAAAATACATGGGGAGAATTGAAGTGGGGCCTGTACCACAGGGTGGGCCAGATATGTTGCAGGTATCAGTAACAGATGAATTTACTTCAAGAGCAGAAAAACTCATCAAAGTTCTTGTTTACCGTTATGACCTTGCAAACCTTGATTACAAAAACAAGGCGCTTCGTGTTGAAATGACTTTTCTGCAAAAACAGCTTGATGAAGTAACCGCCGAATTGAACCAGCAGGAGAGCATAGTCAGTAATTTCAAAACAAGCAACCAGGTAAACGATGTTTCCCAATCAGCAACGGAATTGCTCGGTGATATGAAGGTTATAGATAAACAAAAGAGCGAGAATGACCTTAAGCTGAAGATGCTGAACATGATGGAGAACAATGTGAAAATTGGTGCGAGTAAAGACGAAATCATCAGCACAACCGGCATCATGGATCCCGTATTAACAGATCTCATTGCTAAATATAATGGGACTGTAAATCAGAAAAACGATATCCTCGAAAAAGGAACAGCACTTGATCCAAGGCTTGAGTCTATCAACCAGACTTTGTCAGACTATCGTTCCAACATATTAAAAGGTAGCAGCAATCTTCGCCAGGAACTTAAAGCGAATGAAACGTTTCTTTCCAGCCAGGAACGTTCAACATCATCGAGATTCAGCACACTTCCAGGTAAGGAGAAAAGTTATGTGCAGGTTAATCGCGTACTCAACCTGAAACAGGCCGTGTATATGTTCCTGATGGAAAGAAAATCAGAAAAGGAAATTGAACTTGCATCGGCAGAAATTGCAGAATCAAGGATCATCGATTCCCGTATGAATAAGAAAACCCGTGAACCGAATCCACTATTGATCTATCAGATTGCACTGGGCTGCGGGATATTGATACCTGCTGTTGTGATCCTGATTATCACCTTGCTTAATAAAAAAATTGAAACCCGTAAAGAAATTGAAGCGGCAACAAAAATTAATGTTGCAGGCGAAATTGACTATTCCCGTGGTGAATCCGAAATGGTAATGCTGGCGGAATCGGTTTCAGCTTCGGCAGAACAATTCCGGACGCTGAGGACTAATATATCTTACCTCAGCCAGGATAAGGTTGCCAAAGTGTTATTGGTTACTTCATCTATCAGCCAGGAAGGAAAAAGTTTTGTGAGTCTGAACCTTGCCAATAGTTATGCCATCAGGAACAAAAAAGTAGTTCTCCTTGAATTCGATTTACGTAGCCCGGGATTGTCAGAAAAGTTGAATATTGCTGAAACAACCGGCCTGGCTAATTATTTAGCGCGTGAAGTTGAGATAGAAGATATTGTTCATCCAACTTCGGAGTTTCCAAATCTATCCTTTGTTAGCTCAGGTTTCCCCTTGCCATCAAACCCTGGAGAAATTATACTGGGAGGCAGGATGACAGAGCTTTTCGACTACCTGAAAGCTCATTTTGACGTGATCGTGATTGATACGCCACCGGTTGGATTAGTTTCTGACGCACTTACACTTGGAAAATGGGCAGATATGTCTTTTTTTGTTGTGCGGCACAAATATTCACTCCGTAGCTCCATCAAGCTCGTGAACAAACTAAATGAAGAAAAAAGATTGCCATCCTTGTCAATTATAATTAACGGAATCAAAGGAAAAGCATTTAGCAGCGGTGGCAAATATGGAGGATATGGATATGGCCATGCTTATGGCAAAAAGCAAGGTAAAAGAAAAAGGCTTGGAGCAGGCGTTTAAACGCATGAGCTAAAGAATTATAGTTTTCACGTAAAACATGATGATGGATCTGACTTATAAAAATTCGTTTTGGGGTTATTTTAAATTTTACTATCGCATTGTTGGCGCCAGGTTCTTTTTGTATTTGTTGCTGAGTATTGTGATCAGTATTATGGACGGATTAGGTCTGGCAATGTTTATCCCTTTGCTACAATCTGTTTCTGAGTCAGGCGCATCAAATTCATCAAATAATGGTTCCCTCGGGAAATTGCATGGTTTTATAAACATGATGGAAGGTATGGGACTTACCATGAACCTTACTACAGTATTGATGATCCTGATTTCTTTATTTGTACTGAAAGGAATCTTTAAATACATCCAGCTGAATTTCTATGCATCTATCAGGCAATTTTTCATAAAGAAAGTAAGGTATAAACTGGTTGATGATCTGCAAAATCTATCCTATGGTGCTTTTATTAAACACGATGCCGGAAAAATTCAGAATATTCTTACCGGGGAAGTAACCAGGTTGTTTAACACGATGACCCTATACTTCAATTCTGCCCAGATGTTTGTGATGCTTTCCACTTATATTGGTCTGGCCTTCCTGGCAAACTATCAATTCGCTTTACTTGTGGGTGTGGGCGCAGCATTGTCAAATTCTATCTACCGGAAAATCTTCAGTATAACAAAAAAGGCTTCCGCAGAACTTTCAGAAAAAGGCAGCGATTTTAACGGGTTTCTCGTTCAGTCTATTCATTATTTCAAATACCTTAAATCAACAAATACTTTTTCGAAATATTCCGGCAAACTTTTAAGAGTAATTGACGAGACCGAGGGCCTGAACAAAAAGATGGGTAACATGAAAGCGATAGCTGTAAGTGTAAAAGAGCCCATCATTATCACCATTGTTGCTTTAGTGATCCTGGTGCAGGTAAGCTGGATGGGCACCAATCTGACTACGATTCTTGCGAGTCTTTTGTTCTTTTACCGGGCTCTCACTTTCCTGGTTTCATTACAGAATGAGTGGCACGGCTTTGTTGAGAATAGTGGTGGTATGGAAGCTGTAAGTACGCTGAGCAATCAATTTACAAAATCCCGGGAAGCTACAGGGATCATCGAATTTACAAAACTTGAAAAAGAAGTTTTATTCAGGAATGTTGAATTTCGTTATGACTCCAAAAAGGCGCTGGATGATATAACAGTAAGTATTCCTGCAAAACAAACCATTGCATTTATTGGTGAAAGCGGATCCGGCAAAACCACGCTTGCCAATATGGTTGCAGGTTTATACAGACCGCAACTCGGTGATATCTTAATTGACAACGTCCCATTAAAAGAGTATGATCTTGCAACTTACCGTAACAAGATTGGTTATATATCGCAGGAGTCTGTAATTTTTAATGACGATATATTTAACAATATCACATTCTGGGCAGATCGCACTCCGGAGAATCTTAAGCGCTTCCTGGAGATTGTTAGAATGGCTTCGTTAAGTGATTTTGTAAATTCTCTTCCTGATAAAGAAAAGACAAAGTTGGGAGATAATGGCATGCTGATTTCCGGCGGGCAGAAACAACGTATTTCTATAGCGAGGGAGCTTTATAAAAACTCCGAGATATTAATTTTCGATGAGGCAACTTCCGCCCTTGATTCAGAAACCGAAAGAATTATCCAGGAGAACATTGAAAAACTTCATGGCAGCTATACAATGATAGTTATTGCTCACCGTTTGTCAACGATCAAAAATGCTGATCTTATATATTTATTAGATGACGGTAAAATATCTGCTTCAGGCACCTTTGATGAAATGATTTCGAAGTCGACCAGGTTCAAAAAAATGGTGATGTTACAGGCTGTGTAAACAGCTGTTGACTTGCATAACCCAAATCATTCTTATAAAAAAGTATTAGGTAATGATCTCGATAATAACTCCAACTTATAACCGGGAACAGCTAGTCCAGACAACCATCAAAAGCATCCAGGCTCAGACCTTTACTGACTGGGAGCTAATTATTGTAGATGATGGTTCTACCGACAATACCGAAAACGCTATCCGGCCATTTCTGCAGGATTCACGGATCAGCTATGTTAAAAAAGCAAATTCAGGACAGGCGGCAAGCCTTAATGTGGGCGTAAGTAATGCCAAAGGAGAATTTATTACCTTCCTTGATAGTGATGACGAAGCCTATCCTGAATGGTTGGCCACTGTAATCCAGGAAATGAAGGATGATACCGGCATTGCCTGTTCATGTGCGATCAGGAAGTTTATGGATGGATCAATCATCGAAGAGGACCTGGGCGAGTTTCACCTGTTTGGTGAAAAAATGATGCTTAAATTTACCTGCGGTTCACTTTTTATCCGCAAAGAACTTTTTAATGCTATTGGCGGCTACGATGCAGATCTGCGGGCTAATATCCAGACCGATCTCGGCTATCGCCTGATTGACCAGATCCGCAAAACAAATTATAAAATTGTAACAATACGCAAATACCTCATTCAAATAAATATACATGCCGGTGAACGAATACGTACAAACTGGCAAAGAAAAAGTGATGGTGGTGCTCAATTCCTGAAAAAACATTTTGCTTTTTTGAAAAAACACGATCCGAAAGAGATTTCAAATATCTGCGCAACGATCGCATTTTCGAATTACAAGATGAATGATCGAAAAAAATCCGTCGAATATCTGATGAAAGCCATCAAACATAACCCGACAAGGATCCTGAATTATTTCCGGATCTTCAAGTACGGGCTTATGTAATCATTCACTTTTCAACACCCTTTAATGAATAATACTGTTTGTGCCGTCATGGTCACTTATAACAGGCTGGAAATTCTAAAATCCACGCTTGCACATGTTCTGGACCAGGAATATCCACCTACAAATATCATTATAGTAGATAATTACAGTACCGATGGTACCAAAGAATATCTTCAGACTTTACTGATCGACCAGCGCATTAAAACAATTCACCTGGACAACAACATGGGTGCTGGTTATGCTATCTCACAAGGAATGAAACTTGGGCTGAAGTTAAGAGACTTTGATTATTTCTGGGTACTCGACGATGATTCGTATTATAAAAGTAACGTCTTAAAAGACCTGGTTACAAATATCAGCAAATCTGATTTTGCATTGGTCGGACTAAGTGGCTCCAACATCCGGTTTGGAACGAAAAGAAAAGTTAATACCACCCAGCCATTAACTGAAGTTGATTATGCGCTGGTGGATGGAGCTATCATCCGCGGTGATGTGGTCAGGAAGATCGGTACTACCTGTGAGCGGTTTTTCATGATGTGTGATGACGATGAATACATTATCAGGCTAAAAAAACATGGCTATAAAATCGGCTTGTTAAACCTCGGCCCTGTGAACAGGTTGCATCTTGGTGGCCAGGGTTCTTTTACCAAAGCCACCCTTTGGCGGGGATATTATTCATCCCGTAACCAGATGCTTATTTTGAAGGAATATTTCTCGCTGAAGCGTTTACTGGAATATACTTACCTGCAATCAAAATTATTAATCGGCGCTGCTGTTTTTGCACCGGATCGCTTCCAACGTGTCCGGTTAAGAATAACCGGCATCTGGCATGGATTGAGAGGAGTTGAAGGAAAAACCCTTGACCCCAAGTCACTGACATTCGATAGCAAACGTTCCAATTAAGCGCTGTTTTATGATGTATACTGAAGGGAAGAAAAAAATCCTGTTTGTTATAGATACCCTCCAGTTGGGAGGAGCTGAACAGAGCCTGTTGGCCAATAGCAGTCGATTTGTAAATACGGAATCAGTGATTTGCCATCTTTACCCGGGCGAAGCATTAAAGCCACGTTTTGCTGAATATGGAAAGAAAGTGTATTCTCTCAATATTAAGCAGAAATACGGTTTTGTCAGGGCTTACCAGGAACTAAAGAAAATTGTCTGCGAGGAAAAGCCGGATCTGATTGTCGCCTATTTAACCAGGTCTGAGATAGTAGCAAGACTTGTGGCCAGGTTCAATCATGTACCGGTGTTAGGTACTTTTGTAAATGATCTTTACACTCCATCATACAATCAGCATTTAAGCTGGAAAGCAAGGAAGCTTGTTAATGTTTTCAAATCAATTAACCGCTATACCAGTAAGTATTGTGTTGGCTTTGTGGCTAATTCGAAGGCCATAAAAGAAGCAAATGCCATTCACCTGGCAATTGCTCCTGAAAAGATTGAAGTTATTAACCGGGGGCGCGACAGTTTTAAAATAAAACGCAGACCCGGAGGAAATCTTCCATTCAATCGCACCATAAATTTTGTAAATGTCAGCCGGTTGTTCACTGTAAAGGGGCATCGCTACCTAATACTGGGCTTTCGGAAATTTGTGGATCTGCATCCTGATGCAACCCTCACAATTATTGGAGACGGACCACTTAAAGGGGAGTTGAACAACTTGATCACAACCGAAAAACTGGAAGGAAAAGTAACATTACTGGGAGCCAGGAAAGATGTTCCGGATATCCTGGCGGATTATGATTGTTTTGTATTTCCATCCATCATGGAAGGATTTAGCGGAGCGCTCGTAGAAGCCTTGTTTGCGGAACTGCCTGTGCTTGCAACTAATATACCACAGAACCAGGAGATTATAACTCATCTGCAGACTGGCTATGAATTCGGAACGGAATCGCCGGATGAAATATTCAAGGCTATGAGCTGGTATAAGAACAATATGGAAAAAGCACATGAATATGCGGCAAACGGTTATGCATATGCGAAAACGAGCTTTGAACTGAGTGATATTGTGAACCAGTTCGAAAATTACCTGCATCATAAAATCGCCGCACAACAGTGAAAATTCTTCAACTTGTTCAGAAACCGCAATTGAGAGGGGCAGAGATGTTTGCTTCCCAGCTGGCTTCGCATTTAAATAAAGCGGGGCATGACGCAATACTTGTATTTGTGTTTCCTGGTGAGGCACCTTTACCCTTCACCGGAAAAAAATTCTATTTAGGTGGCAGGAGTTCCAGGCGTTTATTTGACAGGACCGCCTGGAAAAAACTGGCAGAAATCATTGACAAAGAAAAACCGGATCTGATACAGGCGAATGCCGGCGACACGCTTAAATATGCAGTTTCCTCAAAGTTATTTTACCGATGGAAACAACCGATAGTTTTCAGGAATGCCAGCACTATTAGTCTTTATATAAAATCGCAGACAGCGAAATTATTCAACGGTTTTTTTTTCCGCTATGCTGACCTGGTAGCTTCGGTAAGTAAAACTTCAGCAAAAGATTTCTCAGCAATCTTTCCAAACTTCCCGAACCCTATTGTCAACATACCAATAGGCATTGAAGAACCCGAACTTGGAGCCATTCAAAAAACAGCCAGGCTTCCCGGGGCACCGTTTCGCATCATTCATGTCGGAGGATTTAGTTTTGAAAAAAACCACAAGGGTCTGATCAGCATTTTTGAAAAAATACTGAAGGCTGGTCATCCCGCCACCCTCGAGTTAGTCGGAAACGGTATACTGAAAGATGAAATTGAAATACTGGTAAATCAAAAAGGTCTGAACGATAAAGTGATCTTTCATGGCTTCCGGAAAGATGCCATGCAAATGATCAAACAAGCCGATTTGCTTGTTTTACCAAGCATAATAGAAGGTTTGCCGGGGGTTATACTGGAAGCATTCTATTGTAAGACACCGGTAGTAGCTTATAATGTAGGCGGCATAGGTGAAATCCTGATTAACAATGAGACCGGTTACCTGGTGCAAAAAGATGACGAAGCAGGATTTGTGGCAGCGGTATTAAAAGCAGTGAATCAGCCTGCTGATGCGATTAATGAGAATGCATACCGATTGGTTAAATCAGAATACCTCAATTCTGCCATAACTGAAAAATTCGTAGATGCATACCACAGCCTGATCAAAAAATAACAAATTAAGTAGGAAGTCTAAAAATGGAAAGTAACGAACCGATACATATACTGCATATTATTAAGTCGCTTGGAAGGGGTGGGGCAGAAACACTTTTACCCGAAACGCTGGCTAAACATGATCAGTCGAAATACCGGTTTCATTATATTTATTTCATCCCCTGGAAAGACCAGATGGTAGGAGCCATCCAAAACGCAGGAGGAGTGGTCACTTGTTATTCCGCCAAAAATAACCTCGCTATCATGGCGAAAATCCCGGCTATAATATCATATGTGCGGAAAAACAGGATCAGGCTGATTCATTGTCACCTTCCCTGGGCGGGTATAACCGGCAGGATTGTTGGGAGACTAGCCGGTGTTCCCGTGGTTTATACAGAACATAATTTATGGGAGAGGTATCATAAACTCACCTATCATCTAAATAAAATAACCTACTCCAGCCAGGAGCGGGTGATTGCGGTTTCGACGGAAGTAGCCAATTCAATAAAAAGCCACCACAAAAAAAGCAGACCAATAGTGCAGGTTGTTTTAAATGGTATCAACACGACAAAATTTTCTGATTCTTACCAGGGAGGTTCTGACATACGAAAGCAGTTTAATATCCCCCGGGAATCTGTATTAATAGGTATAACCTGTGTGTTCCGGGCTCAGAAAAGATTAACTACCTGGCTGGAAATCGCTCACCGGATTCATAGAAATTTTCCGGATGTCCGGTTCATCATCATTGGTGATGGTGTATTGAAGGAGGAAATTTTTGCAAAGGCGGCGGAATTGCAGACAGCAGAATATGTGCATTTTGCAGGTTTGCAAACGGAAATAAGACCTTATCTGAAAGCATTGGATATATTTATGATGAGTTCAGAATTTGAAGGATTACCCATAGCTTTATTAGAGGCCATGAGTATGGAAGTAATGCCTGCCTGTACAGAGGCAGGAGGAATCAGCGAGTTGGTAAAGGATGGGTTAAACGGTGTCCTTGTGCCGGTTGCTGATCCGATGATGCTTGCAGAAAAGCTCGAACCATTTATCCGTAACCGGGCAATGATCCGTGAAATGGGAGAAAATGCAAGAAAAACTGTTATCAGCAATTTTAGCATGGAAAAGATGGTGGGCGAGCTTGAAACAATATATAGTGAAACACTAAAATAATTTAAGTGATAGGAGCCATTATATTAATCATTGTGTTGTTTGGAATAACTATCCCAATCCTCGATTCATTAAGGCGGGGCAAACCATGGTTTGATACCAACCTCATGAAGGGCCTTTACTGGTACCATATTTTATTTGCCGGTATTTACTATGTCATGGTCATGAATTCCAGGTCTGATTCGGTTGGCTATTACTTAAGGTCATTGTATGAGCACTGGGACTGGCTCTCGATTTATACCACGGGTACCCGTTTTATTGACTTCGTAGGATATCCATTTATCAAACATCTGGGATTTAGCTACGAGATGATGATGGTTTTGTTTACATACCTGGGGTATTGGGGCTTTGTTTATTTTTATATATTCTTCAAGGAAAACATTGTATATCCGCACAGGTTCCTGGCCAATACATCACTTGGCGGCAGTAAAAAGGGCATTGATATGATCACCCTGTTTATTTTCCTGCCAAACATGCATTACTGGACATCCTCATTGGGTAAAGGTTCCATTATATTCTGGGGACTGGCGATGACCATGTATGGTCTGAGCAAAATAAATAAACGGAAAATAGCCCTGATACTGGGACTTGTCATCGTTTATCATGTTCGGCCACATGTGTTTTTATTTATGACAGTGGGCATTATTGTGGGCATGTTTACAGGGAGACAAAAAATTCCGGGTTACCAGAAAGCCATTGTCTTTTTTGGAGTTGCCATCACCCTTGCGCTCATGTATAATACTATTATGAATTTTGTTGGTCTTGATACAGAAAACCTTGTTGAAAGTTTTGACAAGTTTTCGACAACAAGATCCGGTGAGCTTGCAAAGTCAAATTCAGGAGTTGATATTTCAAACTATCCGCTTGTTCTGAAACTTTTTACATTCTGGTTCAGACCACTTTTCTTTGATGCACCGGGAATTGCGGGGTTGATAGTTTCATTTGAGAACGTTATTTACATTCTCCTGGCAGCTAATCTTTTTCAACCAGGCTTTTTCAAATTTATACGAGTAAGTTCGGCACTTGTTAAAACCTGTGCGGTGGCGTTCCTGGCCACTTCTTTTGCCTTGTCTGCAACGCTTTCAAATATGGGAATCATAATCCGACAGAAAAGCATGGTGATGTATTTTTTTCTTTTTATCATCATCGCGTTTCTTGACTATAAACAAAGCGTAGTGATGGCCAGGCGAAAAAAATATATAAATGACCAGAAAATGCTGGATGAAGCTGAATCTGAAAAACAATACCAGGCCGGTATAAACGGTTTATAAAATGGATGGGATATTTACAGTAAGTCTTGATTTTGAACTCCACTGGGGTGTTTTCGATAAAAGAAACAGGGACGAAAGGAAACGCTGTTACGAAAATACGTTGAGGCTAATTCCCTCCATGCTTGAACTTTTTGATAAACATAAGGTGCATGTAACCTGGGCTTCGGTCGGGTCTTTGTTTGCAAAGGATCAGCAGGAATGGCATGAGCTGAAACCAGCCAGTGAGCCGGCTTATGAAAATAATATTTATTCGGCCTATCGCTATGTCAGAGAAAACGGCCTGGATCCACGTTACAAATGGGCGCATTTCGCACCCGAAATGATTGAAAAGATCTTATCATATCCGGGTCAGGAATTAGGCACCCATACATTTAGTCATTATTACTGTCTTGAAAAACTACACGGTGAAGATGCATTCGGTGCGGATCTAAGGTCCGTGCAGCGTGCCGCATCAAAGTTTAATACGACCACCGTTTCATTGGTGTTTCCAAGAAACCAGTTTAACCCGGTGCATTTAAAAGTTTGCTATGATAATGGCATCAAAACAATCAGATCGAATCCTGAAGATTGGTTCTGGAGTCCGGTATCAGACAAAGGCGGCAACCTGATCAGAAAAATTTTCCGGACGGGTGATGCGTATTTCCCAATGGCTTCTAAAAGGACTTCTTTTCCACTTAGTTCATTGAAGCCTTTAACCGGCGAACCACTCCAGGTACCAGCCAGCCGGTTTTTAAGACCCTGGCATCCCAGGTATAAGTTTGCAAATAAGCTTGTATTGAACAGGTTAATGGGGGAGATGAAGACGGCGGCAATAAAAAAAGAATGTTATCATCTCTGGTGGCATCCGGAAAACTTCGGTGATTACCCTGATGAGAATATGGAAAACCTAAACCAAATATTAAATTTTTATACTGAATGCCGACAAAGTCATAATATGACCAGTTGGAACATGGGTGAATATGCCAGTTATTTTGAGAATCGAAATTCAAATTAGTTTGCAATCAATTTAAATTACGATTAAAACAGTTCCAGATCGCCCATGCTGTATGACCAGTTTTCCATCTTCATGAGTGAATCAAATTCATCTGTTGCATTAAGATCGCGGAGAGTGATGGAAGGGCCGGCATTACGGATGGGTATCGGACCAAAAGCAGGAAGATAATCTTTGTAGGCAATCAATTGCCGGCCGGAAATGGTGAGCAGATCGGCAGAACTTCTACGGGCCACCTGTTTGAGTTTTGAAGATATGTCTCTTTTGACAGCCCGGTCTTTATTAAACAAATAAATATCCGTTAGTCTTAATTCAGAAAAACGGCTATGCTCTTTGACACGATAAATCAGAATATAGTTTTTATTATCAGTAATAAAACTATAGGGAAACAACGGATTGGTAGCATAACGCCATTGTACATACGAAGTTGACCATGGAGTATGAAGGCCGGCAATTTTTAAAGCTTGCTGTCCATCGAAGTTTTCTAACATCAAATTCCAATCACTTGCAGAACTGTTGGTTGAAGCAGCAGGTTTGGTTTTAAGCAGGAGTCTGAATGCTGTTTTAACCGGACTTAAGACCTTTATTTTTAAAGGCATTTTGCCCTGCACCTGCCAACCCATCTTCAGGTAACCCGGCATGCTTTGATTGTTAGGTGTGTTAAAAACAAAGCGGATATTATCTTTCCGGCATCGCTCCAATTGTTCTAAAGTCAGTTTTTTAAAAATGCCTTTGCCCTGGTATTCAGGATGTGTGGCAGTATCAACAGCCCGGATAGTGCGATAGCTTTTTTCGTTCCATTGCCATTCCCATTGCAAAAATGCACGAAGACCTATCAATTCTTCGTTCTCTTCTGCAAGAAGTACGTAAGAATTTCCAAAGGGATTCTCTTCATGTTTCCAGGCCCATAAAGCTTCTGATTTTGGTATGGTTGATTCCCCAAGTGATTTTCGCAGCAGGTCTATGATTGCGGGTTTATCTTTGGAGGTAGCAGGTCGGATATTCATCAAAAAATTTAAATTGAAAATAATACTTAAATCCAATTATCCCGGTAAAACAGAAAAAATTAAACAATGAAGATATTAGTCACAGGCGCCGCCGGCTTTATTGGATTTCATCTCGTGAAAAAGTTGGTATCAGAAGGATACGAGGTCATTGGTCTTGATAACATCAATGATTATTATGATGTAAATCTGAAGTATGGCCGGTTAAATGAATTAGGTATTTCCAGCCAGGACCTGGTTCTCAATGAACTCACACCAAGCAAATCGTTGCAATCATTTTCGTTCATGCTCGCACACCTGGAAGATGATGAGAATATTGAACTTCTTTTTGCATCCCAGAAATTTGACATGGTCTGTCATCTTGCAGCGCAGGCTGGTGTTCGATACAGTATTGAAAAGCCATTGAAATATATTCATAGTAATGTAATCGGGTTCACGAACATACTGGAAGCCTCGAAAAATCATTATGTTAAACATCTTGTGTATGCAAGTAGCTCAAGCGTTTATGGTCTTAATGCGGAGATCCCTTTCAGGGTTGATCAACATACTGATCATCCGGTATCTATATATGCTGCAACAAAAAAGAGTAATGAGCTTATGGCCCATGTTTACAGCCATCTTTATAATTTGCCAGTGACGGGGCTTAGATTTTTTACCGTTTACGGCGCCTGGGGCAGGCCGGACATGGCATACTTCTCTTTTACTAATAATATTCTCGAAGGCAAACCTATCCGGGTATTCAACGGCGGAGAGATGCGGAGGGATTTTACTTATATCGATGATATTATAAATGGAATCGTGAAGGTTATTCCTTCTCCTGCTAAACCATCGGCAGACTGGAACGACCGCAATCCCGATCCTTCACGTTCAAGAACACCTTTCCGGATCTATAATATTGGTAATAATCGACCGGTCAACCTTTTAGATTTCATAGAAACACTGGAAGAACAACTGGGTGTGAAGGCTAATAAAGTGATGACTGAGATGCAGCCCGGTGATGTGACTGTGACTTATGCAGACGTTTCAGAAATAATCAATGATTTTGACTATAGTCCGTCAACACCGATACAGGATGGGATAAGAGAATTTATCAAATGGTACCGGGACTATTATAAAGTGCAGCAGACTGCCCTTTGAAATAATTTACTAATCGAATGGCGAGTCAGCAAAAAATTATCAGGATTACTACCGTACCGATCTCATTAAAGGTTCTGCTCAAAAAGCAATTGCGGTTTATGAGCGCATATTTTGAGGTTGTTGGCGTTTCCTCACCAGGAAAAACGCTTGGTGAAGTCTCAGAACAGGAAGGCATCCGAACTGTTGGGGTGAACATGACCCGGTCTATTACACCTGTTCAGGACCTGAGAGCAATATGGAGCCTTTACCGTTTATTCAGGAAAGAAAAACCCGCCATAATTCATACTCACACCCCGAAAGCGGGATTGTTGGGCATGTTAGCGGGAAGACTTGCAGGTGTGCCGGTTCGCCTCCACACAGTGGCAGGTCTTCCGCTAATGGAAGCCAAAGGAAAAAAAAGGCTGTTACTTGAAAAAGTTGAAAAGATCACTTACGCGTCGGCTACGAAGGTCTATCCAAATTCGGGTAACCTGGCCAGTTTTATCCTTCGGAATAAATTCTGCTCTCCTGCAAAAGTTAAAGTACTCGGAAACGGAAGCAGCAATGGTATTGATACAAATTTCTTTAGCAGGAGCCCGGAATTGGAAAAAACAGCCGGAGAACTGAGGCATGAGTTGAAAATAAATACCAGCGATTTTGTGTTTGTTTTTATTGGCAGGTTGGTGCGTGATAAAGGTATTGAAGAACTGGTTGAAGCTTTCAGCCGGATAAAAAATCAATATCAATCTGCAAAATTGTTGCTGGTCGGACCCTTTGAACCGGAGCTCGATCCAATCTCAGACAAAACGAACACAGCCATCAAAAAGGATGACCGTATCACCCTGGTAGGATTCCAGCAGGATGTGCGCCCATTTTTTTTAATCAGTAACGTGCTTGCCTTTCCTTCGTACCGGGAAGGATTTCCAAATGTGCCGATGCAGGCCGGATGTTTCGAGCTTCCCAGTATTGTAACGGATATCAATGGATGTAATGAGATTATCGTTGAAGGGGAAAATGGATTGATCATACCAGCCAAAGATGTTGAAGCGTTGGTAAATGCTATGACAAGATTACTGGAGGATGCCGGGCTCTACAACCATATGAAATCAAAAGCCCGTGAAATGATTGTTGACCGTTATGAGCAGAAATATCTGTGGAGTTTAATATTAAAAGAGTATGAGGAACAAATAGATCATGCAAGTTTATCATAAATTTTTCAAAAGATTTATTGACCTGGTAGTCAGCCTCGTTGCGGTCTGCCTGCTTTCACCAGTTATCCTGGGAGTTGCGATTTTCCTGCTGATTACAAACCAGGGTAAACCATTCTTCTTTCAGCGTAGACCAGGTAAAAATGGCCGGATCTTTATGCTTGTAAAATTCAAAACAATGAACGATCGGAGGGACCCGGCAGGAAACCTGTTGCCTGATGAGAAAAGGCTGACTTCGGTTGGGAAATTCATACGCAAAACTTCACTTGACGAGATACCCCAGTTATTCAACGTAGTGAAAGGTGATATGAGCCTCGTAGGTCCTCGACCTTTGCTGGTGGAATACCTGCCTTTGTATTCGCCATTTCAGAATCGCCGGCACGGGGTGAGACCAGGAATAACCGGTTGGGCACAGGTGAATGGACGCAATGCTATAAGTTGGGAGAAAAAGTTCGAACTTGATGTCTGGTATGCCGACCATATCAATCCTGCACTCGACGCCAGGATTATCTGGCTCACAATAAAAAAAGTTTTTAAAACAGAGGGCATCAGCCAGGACGGCCATGCTACAATGCCTCATTTTAAGGGCAGTAAATCATGAACATATTAATTACATCAGCCGGACAACGTGTTTCACTTGTGCGGGCTTTTCAGAAACAACTTAGGTCAGTTTTCCCGGAAGGGAAGGTTTATACAACAGATATGCAACCTCAGATCAGCGCCGCCTGTAACGTATCTGATGGATATTTCCAGGTAAAAAGGGTAACCGATCCGGCATATATAAAGGAGCTTAAAAGCCGTTGCATTGAAAATGAGGTCAGGATGGTGATTCCTACCATCGATACAGAACTCCTGGTTCTTTCGCGCTATAAAGCCGAATTTGCCTCAGCTGGAATCTTTTTGGTTGTCTGTGACGAAGACTTCACTGCAAAATGCCGTGACAAACGCCTGATCAATGATTTTTTCAAAAGTTCGGGCATAGAGACACCCATGGCCATTGATAAAAACGCCCCGGTGTTCCCGCTTTTTATAAAACCCTTTGACGGAAGTCTTAGCGCGGATACTTTCCTGGTGAGGTCAAAGGATCAGTTGACGAGGGATCAACTGACAAATCCTCGTTTCATGTTCATGGAATACATCGATAAGGAGAATTATGACGAGTTCACCGTAGATATGTATTATGACAGGAAAAATGAGGTGAAATGCATAGTTCCGCGAAAGAGAATGCTGGTCAGGGCAGGAGAGATCAATAAGGGATTAACCTGCAAAAACATTATTGTCTCCTTTCTGAAAGAAAAACTGGGTTATATCCCCGGTGCGGTCGGATGCCTGACTTTACAGCTATTCCTTAACAAAACCACGGACAGAATGGTGGCCATTGAAATTAATCCCCGTTTCGGTGGTGGATACCCACTTAGCTACCAGGCCGGGGCAAACTACCCTTTATGGCTGATTAATGAATACTTTTTACACCAGGAAACCAGTTATACCGATGGCTGGGAAGATCAGCTTCTCATGCTTCGGTACGACGATGAAGTTATAGTACATGGATATAAAGATTAACTCCCGCACCTTCTTCGTTTTTGATCTTGATGATACTCTTTACCAGGAAATAGACTTCCTGAGATCTGCGTATAAAAACATTGCGTCTGCAATTGAGCCATCTATAAAAATTTCTATCTATGATGAAATGATAGAGCGATATCATCGCAATGAAAATGTTTTTGCATGGATTGTTGAACAATATAAAGAGCATCTTGGTGAACGTGATGCAGCATGGCTGATCAGTACCTACCGGCAACATATACCCGAAATTAAGCTAAGTTCAGAAACGGCAGCATTCATCCGCGAATTGCGCTCTCGAAAAATACCCACTGGCCTTATAACCGATGGCCGGAGCGTAACTCAGAGAAATAAACTTAAAGCACTTGGTATAGAGGATTTGTTTTCTGAGATCATTATTTCAGAAGAATTCGGATCGGAAAAACCAGATGAACGTAATTATTTGCATTTCGTATTAAAATATCCGGGTAAAGAATTTTATTATTTTGGTGATAATACTAAAAAAGATTTTATAATTCCTGCCCGATTAGGATGGACCACCATATGTGTAAAAGATAGTGGGAAAAATATCCACAAGCAGCGATTTGACGTCAAAAAAATTCCCCAATTTGTTGTCAATGGATTTGATGAACTAACCCTGACATGGGACCGAAATTAATTTTTGTGTTGCAAATTATTGCATTTTGTAGATTTCGTGGTTTCCAACTCGTTATACAGCGATCATGGTTAGTGGGTAGTTTGAGTATACGTCTCAGGTAGTACTACCTGAATTATTTTTTTTATATATTATAATTTGCAGATTCAATAATTCTTTAGATATTGTGCTTCCATAATAATCCTGCGAATTACTTTCCTCTTTCCTTTGAGATACCTGCCGTTGTTCAATTCGTTTTTCTTAATTAAAACGGTTTACCCTATAAAATGAAATCAAAAATTTGGCTTTCCTCTCCTCACATGGGAGGTCAGGAACTAAGTTATATTCACCAGGCTTTTGAATCCAACTGGATAGCTCCGCTGGGTCCAAATGTGGATGGTTTTGAGCAGGATTTGAAAGAATTTCTTGGTAACAAAGTCCAGGTTGCGGCCCTCAGTTCAGGTACTGCAGCCATACATCTTGCATTAGTGATACTAGGGGTGCAGCACGGTGATGAAGTGATTTGCCAGTCTATGACTTTTTCTGCATCAGCTAATCCAATCGTTTATCAGGGCGCAACCCCGGTTTTTGTGGATAGTGAAGAACAAACCTGGAACATGTCTCCAGCGTATCTTGAAACCTCGATCAGCGACCGTCTTCAAAAAACAGGAAAATTACCTAAGGCAATAATAATAGTTCATTTGTACGGAATGCCCGCGCAGATGGATAAGATCATGTCAATAGCCAGGAAGTTCAATATCCCGGTAATTGAAGATGCCGCTGAGGCACTCGGTTCAACCTTTAATGGTCAACCATTGGGAACCTTCGGCGATATTGGAATACTTTCTTTCAACGGAAATAAGATAATCACCACTTCGGGTGGGGGTGCGCTTGTTTCATCGAATGAGGAATATGTAAAGAAAGCCAGGTTTCTTGCAACCCAGGCCCAGGATCCGGCACCACATTACCAACATTCGCAAATTGGATACAATTACCGGATGAGTAATATAAGCGCAGGTATTGGCAGGGGGCAGATGAAGGTGCTGAATGACCATATCAACCAACGGCGAAAGAATTTTGAATTTTATCAATCGAATCTTGCTTCTCTGGAAGAAGAAATAACATGTGTTGGAGTACCAGATGAGAACTATTTTTCGAATCATTGGCTAAGCATCATTAAAATTGATTCTGACAGATTTTCAAGGGAAGATCTTCGGTTAGCCCTGGTGAAAGAAAATATTGACAGTCGTCCACCATGGAAACCAATGCATCTGCAGCCGGTTTTCAGGACGGCTCCATATTACGGAGCAAAGGTGAGTGAAACGTTGTTTGAAAAAGGTCTTTGTCTGCCGTCCGGATCAAACCTTACAGACGATGAACTAAACCGCGTATTATCTGTGATACAGGAAGTATGTTCACCGGCTGGCCGGATTATTGATTCAGGCCAACTAGTCTAGTTAAAAAGGGTCCTCTTATATCCATCCAATATCCTCCTGCAAAATCCGCTATAATCTATTTTCTAAAAAAAAACCTCCAGAAGCCACACATCCTATAAAATTTCCATGGCCGATATCCTTTTTCATTATCTAAACTCTCGTTAGAGGCCATGAAAAAGTTATTGTTAAACGCGACAGTATTACCCAGGTGGGTTATACTTTTAGTCGATCTGATGATCAGCGGTTCTTCATTTGCGTTATCCTACTTTGTGGTAAAGCAATTTGACTTTCCGGCAATTCTTAGAGGACACTTTTTCTTCTATACTGGCTTGTATTGCCTTGTATCCGGAATAGTGTTCTACCTTATGCGCGTACATACCGGCCTCATCCGGTATTCAAATATTAAGGATATGTTACGGATCTTTCTTTCTGTATTCGTAACCAGCCTCGTGTATCCTATTGCTGTTCAGTTCATAATGGTGAATAACCTTAATATCGCTTCACTCAGCATCAGTACAGTTCTGTTTATCAATTTCTTCGTTGCTTCCACAATGCTTGTCATGTTAAGAACCGGAGTAAAGGAACTCTATAATTATGTAAAAAGAAACACAACTCCAGATAAAGAAAACATTTTAATCTATGGGTCAGACAACAACTCGATCCTTCTGAAACAAGCTATGGAGTCCGGAAATGCAAACAAATTTGTGATCGTCGGTTTCCTGGAAGCTAATATCCGTAAGATCAACACCTATATACAACAGAAGAAAGTGTATCACCTGAAGGAACTGACAACATTAAAAGAGAAGAAAAATATTGCGAAGCTTATTCTGATGAATGAGCAACTTACCAGCATCGATAAAAAACTCGTTATTGAGAAATGTTTACAATTGGGGATTAAGGTTCTCACGGTTCCACCTTCCGATCAGTGGATGTCCGGCAAACTGAGCTCAAACCAGATCCAGGCACTTAAAATTGAAGATCTTCTCCAGCGTGAGCCAATCGTAATCAATAATTCACAGGTATCACAGGACCTCGAAGGAAAGCGTGTACTTGTAACTGGGGCTGCCGGTTCTATAGGCTCTGAAATTGTAAGACAGGTGCTTTCCTATAATCCTGAAATGGTTATTCTTTGCGACCAGGCTGAATCTGACCTTCATGAAATGCAACTTGACGTTGAGGAAAAGTTTCCTGGAATAAAGATCCGTGTGTTTATCGGTAATATCCGCGAATACAAGAGAATGGAGATCATGTTTAATATATTTCGGCCCCAGATTGTATTTCATGCCGCTGCCTATAAACATGTTCCAATGATGGAGCATCACCCGTCAGAAGCGATTATGACTAATGTGCTGGGCACAAAACATCTTGCGGATCTTGCAATCGCATATAGTGCCCAGAAATTTGTGATGATCTCTACCGATAAGGCGGTAAACCCAACTAACATTATGGGTACATCCAAGCGTATCGCGGAAATGTATGTGCAGTCTTTAATCGGAAGGACCGGTGATAACAACGATGTGAATGGATTTGATCATAGTTCAAATACAAAATTCATAACCACCCGTTTTGGTAATGTACTTGGTTCAAATGGATCTGTGATCCCGAGGTTCCGTGAACAGATTCAGAAGGGGGGACCAGTAACTGTAACTGACCCGGAAATCACCCGCTTCTTCATGACAATACCTGAGGCTGTTCAGCTTGTGCTGGAAGCAGGTACAATGGGCACAGGCGGTGAGATATTTATTTTCGATATGGGCAAACCGGTGCGTATCGTTGATCTGGCTAAAAAGATGATCCGCCTTGCGGGCCTGGTGCCAGACGAAGATATCAGGATCGTGTATACAGGATTACGTCCAGGTGAAAAATTATACGAAGAGTTGCTTAATAAGGAAGAGAAGACTTTGCCTACACACCATGAAAAGATCAAGATCGCGCGTGTGATACCATGCTCATGGCAAACCAGGCATGATATTGAAGACCTGATCGAACTTTGTATGGATGAAGACAATGATGAGCTGGTAAAGAAGATGAAAAGACTTGTTCCGGAATTCAAATCTAAGAACTCCAAATACGAGAAGCTCGATAACGGCAACACTTATGCTGTATTCTCAGACATTGCTTCAAATTCATAAGTTTTACAATATATACCGGATTGCCCCAGGCGATTCCGGTATTTGTTTTTAACCTTCACCTGGCAATTCCTGTCAGGATTTTTGCAAAAAGGTACAGGTAATCAGTAGAACAAATACCATTTACATACTATAGGTATTGTGTTTATCCGGCCATAAAAAACCTTTCCGGTTTCTGAGGTTTGAGCAAAGCTATATAGTAAAAAAATAACGTATCATATCTTGCGGATGCAGACATAAATGTCTAATCTTGCAATACAATCAGATCTCTGTGCTTAACCTGACCTGGCAATACTTCATAACCCGGAGGTTACAGGAACTTACTTGCTTTATTATCTAAATCCTCTTGTTTTACCATTCATTACAATAACTGGCCACTGTTAATTTGTGAATAACATTAAACAGCAGCAATCAAAAGTTTTAATAAATTATTTCCTAAACATTTACTGATCCTTGATTCGAATCTTGTTTAGAACAACATACTGATTACAATAACGAAAGATGAAGTTACTAGAATGTGAAATTGAATATTTCCCGAACTTTCACCTGATGCAGCTCTACAGTGGTTTCTTTGAGCTGCAACGAAAGGGTATCATCGACCTCAGGATCAAACCCATCAAAGAAAATAAGAAGGCCTTTTCAATTGTTACTGCAATAATTAATAAGAAACAGCGGGTTGTTTACGATACACTGGACGGGCTCACCTGGATCCCCGGCGACGTGCAGGTTAACCTGGAACATTTCCAAAAAACCTACAAAGCTGATTTCTACTTCAAAAGAAGTTTCAGTCCCCTGATGAGGGAACACAGTCCTGAAAACTGCAAAGTTTTTCCGCTGGGTTTAAACTACAATGTACAACCCGACAAAAACCTGTTTCGATACAGTGGCTCCATAAATGATAAGTTTAAGTACTTCATGAAGACCAACAAGCTCCTGAAAAAAGTTTCTTCAAAAAGCTTTTTCTATGAACAGGATTTCGAATATTATCCGGTAAAACCTTCCAAACGAAATGTCCTTTTCCTAACCAGGTTATGGGATCCGGGTGAAGCAAAATCACAGCGATCGGTTGAACTTCGCACCAGGATCAACAAAACAAGGATTGAATGTATCAACAGGTGTCGCCAGGAATATGGATCCGAATTTACCGGTGGTTTGTTTATCGAAAATTTTGCAAGAAAAAATTATCCTGAACTTATAATGGATAACAGCCTTACCAATAAGGCCAGCTATCTGCATGCTGTAAAAAATCATGCAATTTGCATAGCAACAACAGGACTGCATAATTCAATTGGTTGGAAAATGGGAGAGTATGTGGCTGCTTCACGTGGAATAGTTTCCGAACCTTTGAAATTCGAGCTGCCGGGCAATTTTTCAAAAGACCGGCATTACTATGAATTTGAAACTGCTGACCAGTTGATTGAGCAGCTTGAAAAGCTTCGTTCAAACGAAACGGATTTGTTGCGTATGATGACAAGCAATTTTCATTATTATAATAATTTCGTGAAACCAGAGAACCTGGTTTTGAATTCACTCATTACGGTTCTTAATCATAGTTAATAAGTAAATTTAAACTCTTACTATACATTAATACAATCACAGAATCAACCTATTAAACTTATGAAAGCAGTTATTCTTGCGGGTGGATACGGAACAAGGATCAGTGAAGAAAGTGGTGTACGTCCAAAACCTATGGTCGAAATCGGTGGCAAGCCAATACTCTGGCATATTATGAAGATCTATTCCGCTTATGGAATAAACGACTTTATTATTTGTTGTGGTTACAAGGGCCATATAATAAAAGAATATTTCTCAAACTATGCATTGGACAATTGCGATGTGACATTTGACATGCGTAAAAACAGCATGGAAATTCATACCAATGAGACTGAAGACTGGAGAGTTACACTTGTTCATACCGGTTATAATTCAATGACTGGTGGCCGTTTGAAAAGAGTTAAAAAATATATCGGTGATGAAACGTTTTGTCTTACCTATGGAGATGGTCTGAGTGATGTTAATATTGCAGACTCCATTAAATTTCATAAAGAACAAAAAGCTTTAGCAACACTGGTTGCCGTACAACAACCAGGTAGATTTGGTGCCTTCACGCTTTCGGAACACCAAACTCAAATTAATCACTTTGCTGAAAAGCCTGAAGGCGGTGATTCACCATGGATCAATGGTGGATTTTTTGTTCTGGAACCCGAGGTTATGAATTACATTACTGATGACAACACTGTTTGGGAGAGGGACCCCTTAGAAAATTTAGCGAAGGAAGGAAAGCTTGCCGCTTTTAAACATGCCGGATTCTGGCAACCGATGGATACGCTGCGTGATAGAAATGTACTGGAAGAAATGTGGCAGAAGGGATCGGCCCCATGGTACGAGATAATTCACCGGAATGACATGAAGAAAAAGTAACTGACAAATTCAATGCTGTTCAATGATTTTCACTGAAATAACAATAAAAGATGCATTTCTCATCGATATCAAAAGGTTCGAAGATGAACGCGGATTTTTTGGCCGGGCGTTTTGCCAGCATGAAATGAAAGAGCACGGCCTTAATGACCTCGTTGCCCAGACTAATCTCAGTCACAATCCCAAAAAAGGAACATTACGTGGTTTGCATTACCAGGATGCTCCGCATGAGGAAAGCAAACTAGTCCGATGTACAAGGGGATCACTGTTCGATGTTTTGGTTGACCTGCGCAAAGGTTCACCAACCTATTGCCAGTGGTATGGTACTACTCTGACCGCAGACAGCTTTACCATGCTTTATGTGCCGGAAGGTTGTGCGCATGGTTTCCTGACATTGGAAGATAATACCGACATCATGTACCAGGTCAGCAATTTTTATGCACCCGGGGCGGAGAAAGGATTGTTATGGAATGATTCTGCATTTGCAATTCAATGGCCTATGGACCCAGTCATAATTTCTGAAAAGGATCGAAACCAACCCGCTTTTAATCTGTTTAATGAGAACATACCTAAAATCTGAGCCGAAAGGCCAACCCAGGAAAACTAAGAAAAGAGAGAAAACGTCAAATGAAATATTGCATCTCAGTATGTCCTTTGACGATAAGTATTAAGCTGCCAGTATCTCCTGAAAGGACTAAAAAATAATACCTTAAATTTAATAAAGCGTTAGCTGTTGCGTTGCAGTCATTTTAACCCAAAAAATTCTATAAAAACGTCATGGAACAATTTAGTCTGCTTGATCTTACAACCTGGAGCAAAAAACGGGTTCTCATTACCGGTGCCAGTGGGTTCATCGGTTCTAAATTGGTAAAGCGCCTGACTGAGGCCGGTGCTTCAGTTTTTGGCACTTCCCGTGTGCAAAGAGTGAGCCATATTGAGCATTTTACCTGGCTTAAAGGTTCATTTGAAGATCTGGTAACCGCAAAAGCATTATTGGATGAGATCAGACCGGATATAATTTTTCATTTGTCCGGACAGGTTACCGGGTCAACAGATCTTAAGCATGTACAGGCAACTTATCATAGCCTTGTTACCAGTACTGTGAACCTTCTTACACTTGCAACTCAACTAGGCTGTGAACGGATCATCCTGGTTGGTTCATGCCGGGAACCTTTAAGAACCATAGAAAATCCGAATTCGCCATATGCAGCAGCCAAATTGGCGGCAAGTTCTTATGGCAGCATGTTCTGGGAATGCTATCAGACACCGGTATCAATAGTTCGGACTTTCGTTACCTATGGCCCGGGGCAGCCACGACAAATGCTTATACCACATGTTATTCATACGCTGCTCAAAAACGAAAATCCAAAATTATCAAGCGGTAAGTGGACAACTGACTGGATCTATATTGATGACGTGATCGATGGCCTGATAGCGGCTTCTATAGCGCCAGGAATTGAGGGATCTGTGATAGATCTTGGAACAGGCATTTCTACATCCGTAAAAGAAGTTGTGCAGAAAATTTATGAGATTATTGACACCACAGGTGAGCCTTTATTTGGTGTTTTAGAAGACAGAACCAGTGAAGCCAGTTCAGTTGCTGATGTTGATACGGCATATACTAAACTGAAATGGAAAGCAAGGACCTCGCTCGACAATGGCCTTAATCAAACTATTAAGGCCATAGCACAAACGATCCAGATGCATTTATTTTTATTCGCACATTCACTGTCTGAAATCGCTATTGAAAATCCACATGTTTCAGTCAACCACATTATACTGTGAAAAATCCTATCCAGATAAAAGAAACCTCGCCAACGCTTAATCATTAAACCCCTCTTGTAAACCACAAACCTGAAATTATGCATTGCAGATTTTGTAAATCAGAATTGAATGACGTTTTTATTGACCTGGTTAATTCACCCGCCTCCAACTCGTTTTTAACAACTGAACAATTAAACGAACCTGAAGTCTATTTTCCATTAAAAGTGTATACATGCAGCAACTGTTTCCTCGTTCAGATTGCGGAGTACAAAAAGTCTGACCAGATTTTTAACGATGGTTACGTTTATTTTTCATCTTACTCAACAAGCTGGCTTGCCCATGCCAAACAGTATACTGAAAATATGATAGATCGTTTTGGAATTTCACAGTCCTCTCAAGTGATAGAAATTGCTTCGAATGATGGTTACCTTTTGCAATACTTCAAAGAGAAGAATATACCGGTTTTAGGCATTGAACCTACTTCGAATACGGCGGAGGTTGCCAGGAAAAAAGGCATCGAAAGCATTACAGAGTTTTTTGGCAAGGAACTGGCAGCTGAACTCGTCTCCCGTGGCAAAAAAGCTGATTTACTGCTTGGGAATAATGTACTGGCGCATGTACCGGATATAGTTGACTTCGTGGGAGGAATGAAAATAGTATTGAAGGATGCCGGGGTAATAACTATGGAGTTCCCGCACCTGGTGCAGTTAATTGACAATAATCAGTTCGACACCATTTATCACGAACACTTCTCATATCTGTCTTTTTTCACTGTAGAACAGATATTCAGGTCGCAGGGACTAACGCTTTTCGATGTTGAAGAGTTGCCAACTCATGGCGGATCCTTACGTATATATGCAAAACACCAGGAAGATTCCAGTAAGCCCGTTTCTGAAAATGTTGGGCTGATGCTGGAAAAAGAAAAGGCAAAAGGAATTAACACCCTTGCTTATTATGAAGATTTTCAAAAGAAAGCACTACAGGTAAAGTTAGGATTCACAAGATTCCTGTCTCAGCAGAAATTACAAGATAAAAAGATCGCTGGTTATGGTGCGGCCGCGAAGGGTAATACATTACTTAATTATTGCGGCACAACCAACGATCAGATTGATTATGTAGTAGACGCGAATCCACATAAACAAAACAAGTGGCTTCCAGGCAGCCATATCCATGTGGTAGATGAGGAATTTATGAAGGAAAACAGGCCGGATTTTATCATAATATTTCCATGGAATTTAAAGGATGAAATAATGAAACATCTTGATTATACAAGCGAGTGGGGGGCCAAATTTGTAGTTCCTATACCCGAATTAAAGATTTTCGGTTAAAGTAAACATCTTCATCCTGAATACAAATCAATTCAGTACAAAACTTCAAACATGATTATAGTTGACAAGTATCTCCAGCAAAGAGAAGATGAAAAAAGGCCGATAAGGGTTGGACTATGGGGCGCAGGGGAAATGGGCAAAGGACTGGTAAACCAGGTTATGAAATACACTCCGGGAATGGAGATCGCTGCAATTGCAAACAGAACAACAAGCAAAGCCCATGCGGCTTACGAATATGCTGGTTTCAAGGCAGTCGAATGTAATGACTTTAAGTCGCTCCAGGAAGTAGTATCCAATGGTGGCCTTGCAGTTACAAGCAACCATGAAGACTTATGCGACCTGGACGATATTGATCTGCTTGTTGAGTGTACCGGTACTATAGAAATGGCTGCAAGATTGATCATGCGGGCTATAAAAAACAAAAAACATGTACTGCTTTATAATGCTGAGATCGATGCAACCATCGGGCCCATATTAAAAGTATTTGCAGACAGGGCAGGGGTTATGCTCAGTGGATGTGATGGTGATCAGCCCGGTGTAATAATGAATCTTGTTCGCTTTGTAAAAAGCATAGGTCTTACTCCGCTGGTGTGCGGAAACATAAAAGGCCTGCAGGATTTTTACCGTAATCCCACAACTCAACAGAGCTTTGCTAAGCAATGGAACATGACACCAGAAATGGTAACTACTTTTGCAGATGGAACCAAAATTTCATTTGAACAAGCCTGTGTTGCCAATGCAACAGGAATGGGGGTTGCCAAAAGAGGAATGTATGGACACTATTCTGACAAACACGTTGATGAACTCGTTTCATTATTTGACGTTGAAGAATTAAAAAAATCCGGAGGTATTGTTGACTACGTGGTCGGACCCAAACCATCACCGGGTGTATTCGTCTATGCAACTACCGATGATCCGAAAACCATACAGTATATGGCTTACGGTAAATTAGGGCCAGGTCCTCTATACAGTTTCTATACACCGTATCACCTGATCTTTTTCGAAATCCCACATTCAATTGCCAGGATGGTTTTATTTAATGATATCATCATGGCTCCGATTAGTGGGCCGGTTGTAGAGGTGGCCACCTTCGCAAAAACGCCCCTGAAAGCTGGTAAGAAACTGGATGGACTGGGTTTTTATGACACTTATGGACAATGTGATAATTCTGCCGTTTTGAGAAAAGAAAACCTTTTACCAATCGCGCTTGCTGAAGGGTCAATAATGAAAAGGGATGTTCCGCGCGATCATCCAATCACTTTCGATGATGTTGAAGTAGATACATCGACATTGGTTTACCAGTTGTTTAAGGAACAGGTTGAAATGTTTTTCCCGGAGTATTCGGAAAAAACTGTTGCATCGTAAATAATTACCCGTGAGGTTTAAACCATCCAGATGAATTCAGATTAAAAAAAATATTGCCATGAGAGTTGTAGCTTACGCCAGGTATAAATTCAGACTCATACGGAGATTTTTTTTCCCGAAACGTATAGCAAATTACAAACTCGTTAAAAACTTTATTACTGATAAACATGGCATTGAGATTGGAGGGCCGAGCAAAATTTTTAATGACATCATAAAAATTTATCCAATAGCCCAACGGGTAGATGGAGTTAATTTCAGCACCGATACCATTTGGGAAGGAAGTATTAAAGCCGGTAATCCCTATACCTATGCGGGCCTGAATTTGGGATCGCAGTATATAAATGATGCAACCGATCTCAGTTCCGTAAATACCGGCCAATATGATTATTTAATCAGCAGTCATTGCTTAGAACATGTTGCCAATCCAATCAAAGCATTAAAAGAGTGGAACAGGGTGATTAAAGACGGTGGATTAATGGTCCTGGTGCTCCCGAACCCTGAGTTCACTTTTGATCATAAAAGGAAACGTACAACCTTTGAGCATATACTTGGCGACTATAATAATAACACTGCCGAAGAGGATGAAACTCATGTACAGGATGTCATAGACAACTGCGATCTGACCAGGGTTTATTTACTGGGCGGAAAAGGGGAAACAATTCCTTATGAGCAACATGTTGCATATTGCAAAGACAACGCCAGGCTAAGAACACTACATCATCATGTTTATACCGACAATGTGGTGCACCGGATGTTGGAAACCGCCGGGTTTAAACTGGTGGCGACAGAGCATTTTGTGCCCTTCCATTTGATCTATATTGCACATAAATATATTTCACCTTAATAAACATCGTTAACCTTATCACCATTTCAAAACTTTGTATTTATCTTATTTATGAACAAAGAGACCACGGTTGTAACAAACCAGATTTTATTGGAAGATATGGCGGCTATCTATGATAAACTGTCGCCGAAAGAGCTTGATAAACTAAGAGATTCAACCATCCTGCTTACAGGCTGTGGCGGTTTTCTTGGATATTATTTTATGCACTTTTTTTCCCATTATGCCGATGAACTGAAAATTAAGAGAATCATAGCGCTGGAGAACTTTTTGACTGGTACTAAAGACTGGCTTACAAAACTTGTTAACAGCAAACCGGAACTCATAAAACTTCATGAATTTAATGTTATCACAGATTCGGTTAGCGATGTAGATGGTGCAGACAAAGCTGATATCATCATCCATATGGCTTCCATTGCTTCACCGACTTTTTACCGGATCTATCCGATAGAAACTGTGGATGCAAATATTACAGGACTTAGAAGGCTCCTGGATTATTATTCTGCTAAAACCATCAGGGGATTTCTTTTTTTCTCAAGCAGCGAGATCTACGGCGATCCATTCGCGCAGTTTATTCCGACCAGCGAAGATTACAGGGGCAACGTGGCAACTATCGGACCCAGGGCATGTTATGATGAAGCAAAAAGATTTGGAGAAACACTTTGTTACCTGTTTGCAGAAAAATATAAGATGCCGATTACAATGGCCAGACCATTTAACAACTATGGTCCGGGCATGAACATCAATGATAAAAGATTGCCCGCGGACTTCGCAAAAGCGGTGATTGAAGGCCGGGATCTTGAAATTCTTTCTGACGGCAAGCCGACCCGCACATTCTGCTATATTTCTGATGCAATCAATGGTTACCTGAAAGTGTTATTGCACGATAAATTTGATGTGTTTAATATTGGGATGGATAAGCCGGAATTGTCTGTTAAAGAGTTCGCAGAAATCTTTAACAAGGAAGGCAAGGAAATCTTTGACTACAAAGGGAAGATTTCATTCAACAAATCTGATGACAAAGATTATATGACAGATAATCCAAACAGGAGATGTCCTAACCTGGCCAAGGCCAGAACTAACCTGAACTATGATCCTACTGTATTGGTAGCTGACGGTATCAGGAGGTATCTAAAATTTCTTCACATTAATAACGGTAATTTATAATGATAACAGTATTAGGTCTCGGATTTGTAGGATTAACTACAGCCCTGGGTTTCAGTAAAAAAGGTTTCCGGGTTTACGGAATAGATGTAAATAAGGAAAGAGTAAACAGCATCAAAAATTACGAAGTTCCTTTCTATGAACCATTCCTGGACGACGCATTGAAAGAAGAACTCGGTAAAAACTTTTTAATCGACACTCCGCTTGAAGAAGCAGTCAATGATAGTAAAGTTATAATCATCTGCGTGGGAACACCCGGCAATGCCGACGGAAGTGCCGATCTAACTTACCTGTTGGACGCGGTAAAGAATGTATTCGAATCCAGTAAGGGCGATTTCAAAGTGATTGTAACAAAATCGACTGTCCCGCCTTCAACGGTATCCAAAAAAGTGAAACCATATGTTGATGAACTTAACAAACAATACAACAAGGAAATAGGCCTCGCATCGAACCCCGAATTCCTGCGAGAAGGCTATGCATGGGACGATTTCATGAATCCTGACCGTGTTGTAATAGGAGTGGAAGATGAGCGTTCGAAGAAAATTCTGAACGAGATCTATTTGCCATTCAAAGCTCCTGTACATTATGTAAGTTATAACTCAGCTGAGTTCATTAAATATTTATCGAACACATTGTTGTCAACATTGATCAGTTATTCTAATGAAATGGCAATGATTGCAGAACATATTGGTGATATTGACGTTCCTTCGGCATTCAAGATACTCCACCAGGATAAGCGCTGGTTCGGTCAGCCTGCCTCAATGGCAAGTTATGTGTATCCGGGTTGTGGTTATGGAGGTTACTGTCTTCCAAAAGACACAGCGGCACTTGCAAGCATTGCACGTGAAAACGGATTTAGTCCAAAGATCCTGGAAGGTAATCTGGAAATCAATGAAGTAATAAAAGAACATGTTTCACAAAAAGTTGCCGCTGTAGTACCTAAAGAAAGCACCATTGGTATCCTTGGCTTGTCGTTCAAATCCGGATCTGACGATGTGCGTCTGAGTCCCAGCAAATTTATTATTGAGAACCTGCTTGCAAAGGGATACAAAAAGATAGTTGCATTTGATCCGATGGCGAATAAAATATTTGCAGAACAGTTTAAACTTCCGATAACATATGCTGATTCTTTGGAGTCACTCGTTAGCCAGGCAGATGAACTTGTTTTGCTCACAAGCTGGCCTGAATTTAAAAAGAATAAAGAACTGATCACATCAAAACGCCTGTTTGATTTCAGATATGCGTTTGCCGAACTCCCAAAAACAGCTGTTCCCGAAAAAGAACTGGCAGTTTAAGGGTTTATTAAGAGTGAATGAACAATTTTATTCATTCGCTCATTTTTTCCGTACCCTGCGATTATTATTAAGATCAAACTTATTAATAGTATGCAATCACCCTATTTAGCATATAGCTTACTTGTTAAGCAGTTGAAACAGGACAAAACCGGTTTCAAGAATATCAAATTAGCCATCCTGGCTGATTTCGCTTCACAGCATTATGTAAAGGCAATAAGGGCAGCATTGATAAGCAGCCGGATCGACGCAACCATTTGGGAAGCCGACTATAATTCAATCGACTCTTCGATAATCAGCGAACACTCAGAGCTGTACCAGGCAAGCTTCGATTATGTTGTATTGATTCCCTCTCCCCATAAGTTGATTAAAGAATTTAGCCATTCATCGTCTCCTGCAGGTTTTGCTGACCTCAGACTTCGACAAATACAACATCTTCTTGAAATCCTGGCCAGCCGGACCAGGTCAAGAATTATTTTTACAAATTACCAGGAACTGGATGACGGGGTATTTGGCAACTATGCTAATAAAACGGCTCAGTCATTTTTGTTCCAGATCCGGAAAATCAACTTCGGATTAATGCAATTGGCAATTGACTATTCCAACTTATATATTGCCGATGCAGAAAGTCTTTATAGCTCGCAGGGCAATGCTCTTGCCTTCGATCCCAAATTATATGTTCATGGCGATTTAATTTACACTCTTGACTTTATTGCAATACTTGCACAGTCTACTTCAAAAATAATTGCAGCCATACAGGGAAGTTTTAAAAAATGCGTAGTAGTGGATCTGGACAATACCATGTGGGGGGGAATTATCGGTGATGACGGTATCGAGAATATTCAGATCGGTGAACTCGGAATTGGTAAGGCCTTCACCGGCTTGCAAAACTGGCTGCTGAGTCTTAAGAACCGGGGCATCATACTGGCTGTATCCAGTAAAAACACAGACAGTGTTGCGCGGGAAGTTTTCGAGAAACATCCCGGGATGACGCTAAGGATGCGTGATATTTCTGTTTTTGCAGTTAATTGGGAAACCAAAGTTGACAACATCCGGTTTATACAATCAGTATTGAATATTGGTTTTGACTCAATGGTATTCCTCGATGATAATCCTTTTGAACGGGATATAGTGAGACAAAATATAGCGGATATTACCGTACCCGAACTACCCGAAGATCCGGCGGAATATCTATTCTATCTTCAATCACTCAACTTGTTCGAAACTGCTTCTGTTTCCACCGAAGATGCCGGCAGAACAAAACAATACCAGGAAGAAGCGGGACGAAGAGAACTGCAAAAATCTTTTGTAAACGAAGATGAATTTCTTGCTGGTCTTGATATGAAGGCCGTTATAAAACCGGTTGACAGCTTCACCTGTCCAAGAGTTGCCCAGCTCACTCAAAGGTCAAATCAATTTAATCTTAGAACTGTCAGGTATACAGATGACGATGTCAAAAAAATAATGGTGAACCCTGACTTCAAAACAATTACTGTTTCCCTCGCTGACAAATATGGAGACTATGGTCTGATAAGTGCAGTGTTCCTGGAGAAAAAATCTGCAGACACAATTTTTGTAGATACCTGGATCATGAGTTGCCGTGTATTAAAAAGGGGAGTAGAATGGATGGTGCTTGATGAAATTGTTCATGCAGCTTTAGAAAGTGGATTTAAATATATCGACAGCGAATACCTTGCAACTGCTAAGAATGGAATGGTCAGGGATCATTATAAATTGCTTGGTTTTGAAGAGCTTGATGCATCGGGAAAGTACCGGCTGTTGATCGAAAACTATTTGCCAGGAAATAATTATATTGAAAAAACAGGAGATTATGTTAACAATAAGCGAAGTATTAAAGGAAGCTACTGAAGTGTTTAAGGATATCCTGGACAATGATGATATCAAACTGTCACCTGAAACGACCGCAGACGATATTGAAGAGTGGGATTCATTATCACATATTCAACTTATAGTAGCACTTGAGAAAAGATTCAGAATAAAATTTACAACAGCAGAAATAACTTCTTATAAAAACGTGGGACAAATGGCCGAAAGTATTGTTAGAAAATCAGCAAAATAAACCCATTTTCATTTGGGGTATTCCTTTAGAGATGCTATTAAGTTTTTTTAATTTGCGAGAGCATATATATTTTATATTTTGCAAAACATAGAAGCAGAGTGAATAAAGAAAAATACTGAGGATAATATTACGCAGGTATATGCGCAATCCGTCCATGGTATAGGGGTACATTTTTTGAACCATGCTCAATTACACTCCCCAATCATTGGAGACTGGACAGCAAAACCAACCCTTACTCAATTTCATTACGGGTAAATTACATGCTCTTCCACTTATCATTTGTAATCCTATGGCTAATCGATGGACATGTTGACCAATTCCTGTATACCATTAGTTAACCAGTTAAAGGAGCTTAGCAAAATTGTTGATCACAAAACCAAACTGAGGAAAAGATGCTGTTCAATTCTTTTCAATTTCTGATTTTTTTTCCGGTAGTGACACTTGTCTATTTTCTATTGCCACATAAGTACAGGTGGTTTCATTTACTTGCAGCCAGTTGCGTTTTCTATATGGCTTTTGTGCCTGTCTACATTCTTATTCTCTTTACGACAATCATCATAGATTATTTTGCAGCAGTTATGATCGAACAGGCTGAGCCTGCCAGGAAAATATGGTTAGTGAGGTTGACGGTGATCCTCAACATATTGGTGTTGTGCATTTTCAAATATTATAATTTTTTACTTAATGAGGCGGCCATGGTTCTGTCCTTTATTGGAATCAGAACACAAAATTTACCTTATCTCGACATCCTTCTTCCGATTGGACTTTCATTTCATACTTTTCAGGCTTTAAGCTACATCTTTGAAGTAAGTCGGGGCAATGTTAAAGCGGAAAGACATTTTGGCATTTATTCGTTATACGTGATGTTCTTCCCCCAGCTGGTTGCCGGGCCAATTGAGCGGCCTCAGAATATGATGCACCAGTTTCATGAAGAAATTATATTCGATGGCAACCGTGTTATTATTGGACTTAAAATCATGCTCTGGGGCTTTGTAAAAAAACTGGTTATAGCAGACCGGTTAGGTATTTATGTAAACGAAGTTTATTCAAATCCAGGGCAAATGGGTAGCCTAAATGTATGGCTGGCTGTCTTGCTTTTTTTTCCGTTTCAAATTTATTGCGATTTTTCTGGTTACTCTTCAATAGCTGTAGGCTCAGCGAAAGTTTTGGGGTTTAAGTTGATGGAAAATTTTCGAACACCCTTTGAATCGCTCACTACATCAGAATTCTGGAACAGGTGGCATATTTCCCTATCCTCGTGGTTTCGGGATTATCTCTATCAACCAATTGTTATAGCTTTGCGAGACTATGGAAAACTTTCTGTGGTTGCAGGCCTTTTTATTACCTTTTTGGTGAGCGGAATCTGGCATGGTGCCGGGCTTGCTTTCCTGGTTTATGGATTGTTCCAGGGCACAATTATTGTTTGTGAGTTTTTGCTTGGAATCAAAAGCACTAAACTTGCCAAAAAGCGATTTGGCAAAATCCGGGGAGTTCTTGTAACATTTTTTTTGTACTCAATGACCCTGATTTTTTTCAGATCTGGTGGACTACATAAAGCAAGCCAGGTAATTCAGAAAATGTTTATAGACTTCAACCTCGAGTATTTGCATGTGAATAAAACTTCCGGATTTAGCTATATAATTTCTTTTACATCCATTGCTGCGGTAATTATATTTGAACGTGCAAGAGGAGATCGTCTTTTTTACAACAGCTATGTAATTTCAAAAGAGATCGTGATCAGTTTGACTTTGATAATACTATTGATGCTTTTTGGGATATTTTATAATGTATCATTTATATATTTTCAATTTTAAGTTATGAGATATGTAAAATATGCGGTCCTGGTTATATTGATAGGTGTCGGTCTTCTTGATCTGGTGTACGTGCTCTTCAGAAAAGGTTACAATAAGTACAACAGTTTTGAACAAACCCGTTTAACAGAAATTATAAATGGAAATACGGGCTATGATATATTGTTTATCGGATCATCCCGGACTTATTATCATGTTAACCCGAATGTTATTGACACCATCTTGAAATTGAATTCTTATAACGCAGGAATTGATGGCGCAAATGTCCTGGAAACAAACCTGATTTTAAAATGTTACCTGGCAAGTCATCCTGCACCTAAATATGTCATTGCTGATTTTTCAACTCCGGCATTTGAAATTAGCTCAAGACCTTTCTTTAATCCTAATATTTATTTTCCTTTTTTGAATAACAAAATCGTTTCCGATGCCCTTAAGCCTTATAAGCGAACTTCTCTTTTAAGATACCTTCCTTTCTTACAAATAACTGAATGTGATGATTTGTTAAGGGAAGGAGCAGTTTTGGGTCTCACCGGAAGAGAAAAGCCGCTCGATCCTAACTACAAGGGCTATTTGGAGAGCGGCAAAGACACCTTGCCGTTACCTTATAAAGCTACCTACCTAAGAACCGATTACACTGTTGAACAACACGGCAAGCTTTTACTACAGGAAATCATAGATATTTGTAAGGAAAAAGGGATTAGGCTGTTCATCACTTATTCACCTATTTATAAGCTGAAAGATGAAAAGTTGAATTCCGACTTTTTTCCAACACTCCATTCAATTTGCAACTCAAATAAAATACCTTTTCTTAACTACCGTACTATTTCTTTAACGAACAACAACCGAATGTTCCGTGACGAGATTCATCTGAACCATTTTGGAGCAGACATTTTTTCCAAAATACTTGCAGGAGATCTTAACCGACTGATTTCGAATGACCCCAACCGTCTCACGGGTGAGTAAAATCCCTTTGGTATGATAAAAAAACATATTCCTTAATATACAAATTAATTCAGATATTTACCGTTCTTCTCAGTGGGCTGAATCTTATAAATGGGCGGTAATTCAGTCCTGATTTCTTAAATTACAATATCTCTTGAAAGTCGGCTACCAGGTTCGCTAAAATTGTTGGTGAGGACCTGGGGACAAAAGAGACTTCTACGATTTGTCCAGGATCTTAAAAGTTGTTAGCGGTAAAATACTGATCACAAATAATGTATAATAATCATGTTTGACGACGGAGTGAAATCGACCCCAAAAGTTTCTATCGTAATTCCAACTTATAATTATGCGCATTTTCTGGATGAAACCATTCAAAGTGCACTCTCGCAGACTTTCACTGATTTTGATCTGACTATTGTAGATAATTGTTCAACTGATGCGACAGCGAAGGTTGTAGAAAAGTATCTGTCTGATCCACGGGTGAAATTTTATGTCAATGACAGGAATATAGGCGTAGTGGCCAATTTCAATCGTTGCCTGGAACTTGCCAATGGCGAATACATAAAGTTTTTATGCGCCGACGACCGATTTGCTCCGGATATCCTGGAAAAATATGTGCCGGTTATGGATGCGGACCCAGGTATTTCCCTCATTACCTGCGACAAGCAGGCTTTTGGATCCAAAACGCACGAAACAATTACTCCTGTTACTTATAAGCAACCTGGACACAAATGCGTTTTAGAGATGTTGAGAAATAACTACTGCTGGATTGGGGAGCCAACTTCAGTAATGTTCAGAAGAAAACATCTCAGCGTTGGAAAATTTTCAGACGAATTCAGCCAGTATGTGGATTGGGAATACTGGATACGATTATTAGCAATCGGGGATTGTTATATTGTGCCGGAAAAGCTCGCTTATGTCCGGTTTCATCCCGGCACTCAATCAAAAGAGCAAAAGAAGAAACGGTTTATTTTGTGTTTTGAAGAATATAAGCTTTGCAAAGACGTACAGCAGGGTAAATACGGAATTGACACCGCAGGATCAGATATTGATGAGGCAGTAAAGTTAACAGCATCAAACTGTATTCGCCGCGCAATGTTAAAAACGATACCTGAGTTGCACAAACGGGAATGCCGTGATGCCTTTCGTAAAGCATTCAGGATTGCAAAAAATGAAAACTTATTTTTTACGACGTTTGCAGAACTATTCAAGGGTTTAAAACGCAAAACAGCCAGGCAACTGGCCAACTAACATCAATGACCCCCCTCCCAAAAATATCGGTGTTGATACCGACATATAACTATGCTCATTTTCTTGATGAGACAATACAGAGCGTACTTAACCAAAGCTTCCGGGATTTTGAGTTGATTATTGTAGACAACAACTCCACTGATAATACAGGAGAAGTGGTGAGTAAATATTTGTCGGATCCAAGAATTTCTTATCGCAAAAACGAAAAAAATCTCGGCCTGGTAGGAAACTGGAACATGTGTTTAAGTTATCCTAAAGCAGAATATATAAAGTTCATTTGTGCAGATGATAAAATTCATCCGGAAATGCTTGATAAGTTTTACGCGGTGATGGAACTTTATCCGAATGTTTCCCTGATTACCTGCGACAAACAGTTATTTGACGGGCAGCCCTGGTTAGTGGAATTACCACTCAGGCATTTGCAAAATGGCAAAAAGGTAATTTTTGATACCATGAACAGCAAAAGCTGGATTGGTGAACCTACCTCGGTGATGTTCCGCAAATCAAATCTCAATCTGGGCACATTCCGGAACGATTATACCTTGCATGTAGATTGGGAAATGTGGAACCGGCAACTAACAGTTGGTGATTGCTACATCATACCAGAAGCACTTGCGTATATACGTGCACATGCCTCACAGCATACCAGGGAAGTAATCAATAAGGCCTCCTTTGAGGAATACTACATGGCTAAACTGCTGTATGACTATAAAGGCTTTGATAACCCTGCCGACAAAGAGGAGATCAATAAGATCGTTAAAGATAAAGCGGCACTTTGCGCGAAAAAAGCAATGTACAAGGAACTCACAAATATTTTTAACAAAGAACATCGTGAAGTTTTTATGAAAGCCCTCAGTATTACAGCCAGGGAAGGAGTGTTTTTGCGCGGATTCTCTCTATTGTGGAAGGGTTTCAAAACAAAGGCCAAAAAAAACATGGTCAAAAACTAATCTTTTTTATTGTGTTCCCTGGTCGTCTGGTTAATTCCCCTTGAAGGCTTGATTCAACATGAAGTTTACAAATTTGTTTAGATGTTTCGAAAGCTATGCCAAAAGTATCCGTACTAATTCCTACTTATAACTATGCCCGCTATCTTGATGAAGCCATTGAGTCTGTTCTTAACCAGACTTTCAATGACTTTGAACTGATCATTATTGACGATCAGTCAAAAGACAATACAGATGAAGTTGTTGGAAAATATCTGAAAGATCCAAGAGTGAGCTATCAGAAAAATCCCGTTAATCTTGGACTGGTTGGCAACTTTAACCGGGCGCTTGAACTGGCAAATGGCGAGTATATAAAATTCCTGCTCGCAGATGACAAACTGGATAAAACGATACTTTCGAAATTTGCAGCCGTCCTTGACTCATATCCCAATGTTTCACTGGTTACTTGTGTTAGTGGTACCTTTGGTGATGTTGTTCAAACCAGGGAATTGCCCCTGACCGGACTGCAAAGCGGCACGAACGTAATCATGGAATCGCTTAATCATGGCAAAGGAAACTGGCTTGGGGAGCCCTCGGTTGTAATGTTCAGAAAAAACAGCCTTGCGCTCGGTAAATTCAACCCAAACTATATTTGCCTGGTTGACCTTGATATGTGGCTCCGATTATTAACAACCGGTGATTGTTATATTGTTCCCGAAACACTTGCTTTTTTCAGGAAACATGGGAGGCAGGCTTCTGATAAAAGTGAGATCAGAAACTGGTTCGATGAATACTATTTTTACCGCGATGTAAAAAGGAACAATACTTACAATATAGACCTGGCGAAACTCGATATCGATGCAGTCATTAAGCGCAAAGCAAAAAAATGCGTAAAACGAGTGTCAAACCTCATTCCACGCTTTTATCAGAAAGGAAATTTGTCGCTTATTATTGAAGGGCTGAAGATAGGAAGGGCAGAAAAAATTATCTAAGATTACCGTTTCCTGCTTTGAAAAAAGCAACGCTAAAAACACAAAAAATGTCAATGGAACATCGTCCGAAAGTATCTGTGCTGATACCAACTTATAACTATGCATATTGCCTTGATGAGGCTGTGCAAAGCGTACTTGATCAAACCTTATCAGACTTCGAATTGATTATTATCGATGATTGTTCCAAAGACAACACTGATGAAGTTATGCAGAAATATCTTTCTGATCCACGTGTAACATACATGAGGAATGAAAAAAACCTTGGCCTTGTTGGTAACTGGAACAAATGCCTCACATTTGCGAAAGGGGATAATATAAAAATTCTGTGTGCAGATGACAAATTCAGAAATGATCTGCTTGAAAAGATGGTTGAAGTGATGGAAAAATACCCAAATGTATCCCTGGTTGTCTGCAACAAAGAAATGTTTGGAAAATCTTCTGCCCGGGTAAAACTACCACTTCAACATCTTCACAGCGGCCGCGAAATAATCTATAATACATTGTCTACTTATGGATGGCTGGGTGAACCAACCTGTATCATGTTCAGGCGCGCAAACCTCAGTGTAGGTGTATTCCGCAGTGATGTTACCTGGTTACCAGACTGGGAAATGTGGTTACGCCAGCTTAATGTAGGTGATGCTTATTTCATTCCGGAACCGCTTGCTTACGTAAGAAATCATGCTCAGCAGGTAACCAAGACCGTTATGAAGAAATTCATTAACTATTTTGAAGAATATAACATGTGCCGTGACATCCGGGATAAAAAAGGATACAATATTGATACCAGCGGTATCGACATGAACAAGATCGTTAAAGCCCGTGCAGAAAACGTGGCAAAGGCAATGTATAAGTTGATCCCAAAAGTTTATAAACCTGAAGAACGGGAGATATTTAAAAGAGCTTTTAAGATTGCCTGGAATGAAAATGTGATATTTTCTTCACTCGGGCAGTTGTTCAAAAAAGCACCTAAGAAAAAAATACTAACGATCGAAGAGATCAGTCCTGCCTAGTTTAATACAATAAACAATGTCTCCGAAAGTCTCCATACTCATTCCGACATACAACTACGCTCATTATATCGGTGAGGCCATAGAAAGCGCGCTGAATCAGACATACACTGATTTTGAGCTTATCATCATCGATGATCAGTCAAAAGATAATACTGACGAAGTAGTCGCAGGCTATCTTACAGATCCCCGTATTAAGTATTACAAGAACAAGATAAATCTTGGCCTTGCTGCCAACTTCAATGAAGCGTTGAAATACGCATCCGGGGAATACATAAAGTATCTGCTCGCAGATGATCTTTTTCATCCAACACTGCTGGAAAAAATGGTCCCTGTAATGGATCAGTATCCGAATGTTTCACTGGTTACTTCCAAACGTGACATGTTTGGATCTAAAAATAAAAGCAGCGAATTGCCTTTATTACATCTCCAGGAAGGGAAGACGGTGATTTATTCCTCGATCAGGGAGAAAGCCGGAAACTGGATTGGCGAGCCGACAACAGTCATGTTCAGAAAATCGGTCTTAAAAATTGGTGAGTTCAACACATCATATACATGCCTCGTGGACTGGGAAATGTGGCTTCGCATACTCACTGTTGGTGATTGCTATATCATACCCGACACCCTTTCATATTTCCGGGTACATGATAAACAGGCATCGAAGCTCATCATGAATGATTATAAATATACTTTCGAAGACTACGCATTTTATAAATCGATAAAAATCGAAAACCCCCTCCGGCTCGACTTATCAAAACTGGATATTGATATAATGATAAAGAAAAGGGCAACTTTTTGTTCTAAGGCAATGTATAAGTTGTTTCCACATATTGCGGGAAGAAAAGCCCGGAAAAACTTTGTCAGGGCCTTCAAAATCGCCTGGAATGAAAAAGTTATGCTGGCACCACTTAAGCAATATTTCAGCGCTAAAAAAAATTAGTAAATTTCTCACTTTCAAACGTATATTTACTAAATTAGATGCTTCATTTAAGTGGTTACACTTGTATGAATGGCACAATATCCTTTAGACAAGTCCACCATCTCCTTGTCAACCATTTCCAGGTAACATCACAGTACTAATAAGTTTCGCGACAGGATGGTCAAAAAATTGGCTTATCCTACCCAGATTATATCAAATTACTTGTTCTCACGTTTTAAGAAGGCAATTAACCCTTGCTAAACCCTTTACATGAAAAAATTTCTCACGATCAGTATCGATGTTGAACCGGATTGCTCACCAGATTGGTCTTATAGCAACCCACTTAGTTTCAGGGGAATGCATGAAGGTATTGCCAAAATTCTTCACCCACTTTTCGGGAGGTACGACATTAAGCCGACCTACCTGATGAACAACGTAGTAATGGATGATCCGGGTTCTGTAGAACTAATGAATAATCTTCCAGGGAAGTTTGAACTGGGTACACATCTCCATCCGGAATTTATCGAACCTGAAAAGGAATTTTTTGATTATGCAGGCAAATCAGCCCGACGCAACTGCTGCTTTTATCCACCAGAAATTGAACGCGAAAAGTTAGTTAGTATTACCAGGTTATTTGAAAGGAGCTTTGGACATAAGCCGACTTCATTCCGGGCAGGACGATTTTCTGCCGGACCGAACACCATCAAGTCTTTATGGGAGTTGGGTTACAAGGTAGATACGAGCGTTACACCGCATATAAAATGGAATGATGCAACAAGGGAACACCCTGTCAATTTTTTAAATGCACCTGAACAGCCATATTTTATAAAGGAAGGTACCATTACGGGGCCGTCTACTATAAAAGCGGGCTTGTTGCAGATACCTGTCACTATCGGGCTTTTGAAAAGAAACCCGTTCCAGGAGCTGGCAGCTTCCGGGCTGGGCTTCCGTCGCAAAATCAACTGGAACAGGCGGATTTGGCTGCGCCCGGCCTTTTCCCGGTTTGAAGACATGAAGACGCTTATTAACCAATACAGCCGCCGCTACCACGACCGCGAGGCCATTGTGTTCAACATGATGTTTCACAATGTGGAAGTATTGCCAGGGCTGAGTCCTTATACATTATCCCAGGAGGCATGCGATAATTATTTGCATGAACTTGAGAGTTTCTTTGAATACTGTAACATGCACGATATCGAGAGCATCGGGCTGAGTGATACTTATCCGATGTTTATCGAAAAACCGGTTATCCAGATGGCTAACGCCCTCAGAAGCAATGTGATTAATATGATCAGCTGATTCAGGTGATTAAGCGCGGGCTCTGATTGTGGCCAATTCTTAAGGCCCGATCCTGACATAGCTATATGCATATCAGAATTCAGCATAGCAGGAGAACTTTTACAAATGCTATCTATTATAACTCCCTTTCTCAAATATTATTGTCTGGTTTCCGGCAAAAGTAATCTCTTAAGCCAGGTTTTGATTATTGAAATCGCATAATCACGATGATTCAATATGCTCTCTTATTATATTGATAATAACATAACATTCTTTCTGTTGAATTTTTAAGTGAGTATTCGAAAATCGCGAATTGATCCTGGTCAACTATCTCCGGAATTTTCATTACTAACACTCATTAGCGCTAAATAATCTTGTCGGTTTTTCTAAGGGTTTCTCCTGAAATGCAGAACAGATCAGCATTTCAGATACTATCTCATATTGAAAATCGTTAAAGTATAAATCCCGGAATCGGACCTGAGATGAAATGGTATGTATCCGGTCCGTCAAAATATAACGATGATGTATATGCGATTTTTTAAGAGTTTGACTTGTGAGTTTCCTGCGTTTAATATAACGGACAAGTATATATACCAAGCACAAATACCAAATCTTTACAGAATATATGATCGAGATCAATTAAAACATAAAAATGTTCGTTAAAGATTATTTGGGCATCAAAATTGTTTCACTATCACAAAATTTAAAACCAAAATTTCAAACCATATCTAACTAACTTAATATTCATCCAGTACACTAGAAAATTCCAATAACTATGAACAATTCTACTCGGAGAAAATTTCTCCGCAATTCCTCAATTGCGGCGACAGGGCTGGTTCTTGCCACACCATCAGGAGCAAAAATCGCAACAAACAGAAGAAAAGCAATTGCATGTGCACCAGGAAGTGTTACTCAGCTTTTTGGTACTATCGCCAGTGTAAAGTCAGGTAACTGGTCCGATCCCTCGACGTGGGGTGGTAGAACACCCGGAGAAGGTGATACACCAGTGATCTCAGCAGGACATTCAGTGACCCATGACCAGGAAAGATCAATCGTAAGCGGCGTAAATGTCAACAGCGGCGGAACACTCCAGTTCGATCCCAACAAGTCTACATCTTTACTTTCATCAAGAAACATCGTTGTTTACGGAAGGCTGGTTATGAAACCTTCATCTGCATCGAATACTCAATTCATTCAGTTTATTAATATTAATGAAAACAACTTCATTGGTAGTGGTCATGATATTATTGAAGGCGATATCGGTTTGTGGGTAATGGGTGCAGGTCAGCTTGATATTTCCGGCGCAAGAAAAAAATGCTGGACAAGAGCTACCGGTTCAGTTAACAGAGGTGCAACAAGTTTTTCAGTTCAGGATGCTTCATCATGGAACGTAGGTGATACTATCTTTATCGTTCCAACTGATATGCCTGGACCAAATACATATGATTGGGATGACAATCTCAGAGCTTCGACTGATTCTTTTGCTGTTAAATTCGAAAGAAGAATCATCAGTGGTGTTAGCGGTAACACGGTTCAACTGGATAAAGCCCTCAACTACGATCACATTGCAGTGAGTACTGACACAGGCAAAACCTGGACAGCAGAAGTTGGAAACATTACAAGAAACGTTCGTATTGAAGGTACCGAAAAGGGAAGAGCGCATATATTTATTCGTTCAAGCATGCCACAAAGTATTTACTATATGGCAGGCCGTTTTCTTGGTCCAAGAAAAGGTGGTGGTAGAACATCACTTGTTTCAGGCAGATACGGACTTCACTTCCACCACTGTGTTGAGGGTTCACGTGGTTCAATGGTTGAAGGTTGTGCAATATCTGATACCGGTAACCGCGCCTATGTGCCACATATGTCTCATGGTGTAACCATGAACAACAACATTGCATTCTCTGTAATGGAAGCATCTTTCTGGTGGGATTTCCAGGAATTGAGCCATGACACCAGCTGGGACGGTAATCTTACCGCTTATGTTAAGTGGAACGGAATGGAAAATGGTACACGCGGGATGGAAATGAATATGGGCGATGGCAACTCAGCTAAAAATAATGTGGTTGTATACGCACATTGCGGCGACGAACATCAACAGGGTGGATATGTGTGGAATGCAGACAGTGAAGGCGTTTGGATCTTCGAAAATAATCTTTCTCACAGCAACCGTAGCGGTTTGTTTGTTTGGCAGAATACAGGTAACAATCATACCATTGTGAATCATGAGAGTTATAATGATAACCTTGGTATTTTCCATGGTGCCTATATCAACTCTTATACTTACACAGGTGGATATTTCCATAACTCTTTGGTCCGCGTAAAAGCAACATCAGGTAACGCAAGTGGTGTCCGTTTTGAGAAGGTAACTTTTGATGGTGCTGGTAAACTACCATATGTTGTGGAGGTTTATCCTTCACCGGTTACTTCAGGTGGTGATTACAATGCATTCAGAGAATGTAATTTCAAAGGCTACTCTGATGTAGGTCTTATGATGAATACATTTTCTCTTCCGGGTGAAAATGGAAAAAAACACGCTTCACTGATCAAGTGTAATTTTAGCGGAAGACAGGTTGGGTTCCTGAGCAGTTCTATTTATGGCTCACAGGTATTTGTTCAGCCAGCGGCAGGTGATCCTTCTGTGGTAAACCAATCCGGCATCAGCAGGGTTGCACGCTTTGCGCCGACAGTGTATGGTACCGGTCGTGGACTTAAAGGAGAATATTTCAATGGTTCAAATCATGAAAAGCTTGCTTTCACGCGGATAGACAGCATGATCATGTTCGGTCAGTGGACATATGATAAAGGCGCCTCTCCAACCCAGGTACATTATAAGATTACCAGCGCTAACTACTCAATGCGCTGGACAGGCCAGATAGAAGCGCAATTCTCGGAAACGCATACATTTAAAGTGAGTGGAAGCGGTGGTTTCAGGATGTGGCTGAATGATGAGCAGATCATTGACAGCTGGGTTGACCGTGCCGACAATGAAGATATCGTAACGAGCAAACCGGTTGCCCTGCAATTAGGACAGAGATACAACGTGAAGCTCGAGCACATGAACCTTGGTGGAGCAAGATCATGCCATTTCTTTTGGGAGTGCCCAAGCTTCGGTAGAAAAGTACACGTTTCACAAAGCCAGATGTATACTGATGCAACCGTTGTACCAAGACCTCCGGTTCAAAACCAGGTGCCTGTTGCAAATGCAGGCGAAGACATCATTCTTACTTTACCGGTAAACAGCACAATACTTAACGGTACAAAATCAAGCGACTCAGATGGTCAGATCAATTCTTACAACTGGTCAAAAGTAAACGGACCTGCAAAAGCTACTATATTAAATTCAAACCAGGCACAAACTGAACTTAAGGAACTTGAAGAAGGGGTTTATGTTTTCAGATTACGTGTTACTGATGATAAAGGTGGTGTTCATGAAGATGACGTACAGGTTACCGTTAAAGCCGGCAATCAGTCTCCTGTTGCTAGTGCAGGACCAGACATCAATATAATTTTACCGGTTAGCAGTACAAAACTTGACGGCAGCCAGTCAAAGGATCCTGAAGGAAAAATCACAAAATACAGCTGGACAAAAACCAGCGGGCCCGCAAGCTGCACGTTAGCAAAACCAGCAGAAGCAGCAAGTGATGTCACAAATCTTGTAGCCGGGATTTATACATTCAAATTAACAGTCACCGACGAAAAAGGATCAGAGCACACAGATGATGTGATCGTTAATGTAAAATCGGCAGGTAATCAATCACCGGTAGCCAGTGCTGGACCGGATATCACGCTCACACTCCCGGTAAATAAAACAACCCTTAGTGGTACAGCTTCAAAAGATGCGGATGGTACCATAGCTTCATACAAATGGAGCAAAGTAAGCGGACCAGCAACAGCAACAATAGTAAGCAGCACTGAGTCAACTACTGAACTTAAGGATCTTACCCAGGGCGTTTATGTGTTCCGTTTACAGGTAATTGATAATGTAGGTGCTGCTCATGAAGATGAAGTGGTAGTAAACGTAAACGCAGCGACTCCGGGAAACCAATCACCTGTTGCGAATGCCGGGGAAGATTTAACTGTCACCCTTCCTGTTAACACCGCAACACTTGACGGACGTGCATCAAGGGATCCGGATGGCACTATCACATCATACAAATGGTTGATGGTAAACGGACCTGCTGAATTCAGCTTCTCAAACCAAAACAATTCGTTCACTACTGTGAACAATCTGGTAGCTGGTGTTTATACTTTCAGACTGATGGTGACCGACGATAAAGGTGCTATTCATAACGATGATGTACAGGTTACTGTCAACCCTGCAAAAACTGCAGGAAACCAGGCTCCAATCGCCAATGCAGGACCGGATATCTACATAACATTACCGACAAACAGAACAGTACTGGATGGCAGTGCATCAAAAGACAGCGATGGAAGTATCACTTCATATCGTTGGAGTAAAGTAAGTGGACCAGCTACCTATAATATCAGCAAGAACAATGTGGTCACTACGAAGCTGGAAGATCTCCGCGAAGGTGTTTATGTTTTCAGACTTGCAGTTACTGATGAAAAAGGTGCTATTCACACAGACGATATCACAGTTACTGTTAGCAGGCAAGGTGCACCTGAACCAACAAACCAGGCACCGGTAGCAAGAGCAGGCCAGGATGTTGTGATAAATCTGCCTGTCAATAAAGTGGTGGTAGACGGTGGCGGATCAAGCGATACAGATGGTTTCATCGCAAACTATAAATGGAGCAGGGTTTCAGGACCTTCTCAATACACAATTGTACGTTCAGACAATGCGGTAACGGAAATCAACGGACTTGTTCAGGGGGTATATGTTTTCAGATTAACTGTAACTGATGACAAGGGACTTACAAATACAGATGACATCTCAGTAACTGTTCTGCCGGCTACACAGCAGCCACAACAACCTGAACAACCACAACAACCGGTAACAGGCTTAACTGTCAATGCAGGAACCGACATCGTGGTAACTTTACCTAAAAATGACACCATACTGCTGGGTACTGCAACAGGCGGGGTGATTGTTTCTTACAAATGGACGAAAGTATCCGGCCCGGCCACGTATAACATCTACTCTAATTCTGCTCCTTCTACCATGTTGCAGGATCTGAGAGCAGGAACATATGTCTTCAGGCTGACCGTCACAGATAACAAGGGTAAGACAGCCTACGATGATGTTACAGTTACTGTTGGATATTCACTTGCAAGAATTGAACAGCCAACTACACTGAATGCAGCGGTATGGCCAAATCCTTCGAGCAGTATGTTTAATCTAAACCTGCTAAGCGGTTCAGAGGATCCAATCACACTGAAAATTCACAACCAATGGGGACAGGTAGTAAAACTCATCAATGGAGCAAAGAACAATTCAACCATGCTCATAGGTGAAGGTCTTAGCAAAGGCCAGTACTTCCTGATCGTTGAACAAGGCACGCAGAAAAAAATTATCAAAATCATTAAACTATAACATTCATTATTTGCAAATCAACCCCGCACCTGCGGGGTTTTTTTATTTAATTGAAATCTTATTTACTTATTTTTGGCCAACAATCAGGTTCAGCTATGCCGGAATTAATTATAGATTTAAAGCATGCAAATATTTACCAGGGGCAAAACCTGGTGCTGCAGGATGTGAATTTTCAGGTGATGAAGGGTGAATTTGTTTACCTGGTGGGTAAAACCGGCACAGGAAAATCGAGCCTGCTCAAGACTTTGTATGGTGACCTGGAGCTTACTGAAGGTGAAGGAAAGGTTGTGGGTTTCGACCTGAGAATGATGGACTGGAAAAAAGTACCATATCTCAGACGCAACCTCGGCGTTGTTTTCCAGGATTTTCAGTTGCTTACCGACAGAAATGTAAATGATAATCTCAAATTTGTTCTGAGAGCAACCGGCTGGAAAGACGAGAAACTAATGGATGAAAAAATTGTTGATGTGCTCGATAAGGTTGGTCTTAAATCAAAAGGATTCAAAATGCCTTTTGAAATGAGTGGGGGAGAGCAACAAAGGATTGATGTGGCCCGTGCACTTTTGAATTCACCCAAGCTGATTCTTGCAGATGAGCCCACAGGAAACCTTGATCCCGAAACTTCTGATGAAATTATGCAGTTACTGTTTCATATATCCCGCGACTATGGTACCGCTATCGTGATGGCGACTCATGATTATATCGTTATTAATAAATTTCCTGCAAGGATGATCAGGACGGAAAGAGGTAAAATTTCAGATAACGCGACTATATCCATGGATTAAAAGTTACCAGATCCACTGGATCAGCCTCTCTGCATTTTTCTTATTATCAAATACATTCTGCAATAGACTGTTACGCAAAACAGTTTCATCCTCTGTAAAAGGCCGGTGGTAAAGTTGTGTAACAATGCTTTTAAACCCACTTGCATTCCCGGCTACATGGCATGCCGGGCCGAAACCAGTTCCCTTAACAGTTGCATCATTAACGATAGCATGGCGACCATTATACAATACGTTTAACAATTTCAGTTTGATGCCGGTTGCGTTCATAGACGGTAAAATGTTAATCTGCGCTTTGCTGATCAGATCACGCATTTCCTGATCGTCAGGATTTGCAACCAGGCAAATATTTGTTTTTGTTTTCACGCTTCGCATCAATTTTTCTGAAGGATCTTTTCCGGCAATCACAAAAGGAATATTAAGATCGTTGAAAACATAGTCACAAAGCCACCGCGCAGCTTTTTCATTTTCCGGTACAGACAAATTGCCGTGATAGAGACAAAAACATCCGACACCTTCCTGGGATTTAATTTCATCGTATCCCATAAATACGGGCAGGTTCACAATGTTGCGCGCACCAAACTCCTTTTTATAAATATCCTTGTCAGCATCCGAAACAGTAAGAATCAATGAAACTTTTTTTGCAATGCAAGCCTCATATTTTTTTAATAGTAAACTTTCAACCAGAAAATATAACTTCTTCAGGGAAATAGGGGATGACTGAAAAAGCTGGTGGTAATAAACAGACTCAACATTGTGGAGTCTTAAAATTATTTTCCTGTGTTGCAGATTTGCGAATCTTTCATCGTGAAGGAAATGAGTACAGTGAATGCCCTCAATCAGGATTGGATAATTATCATTTAAAAGATTTTCAACCAGCTCCCCGCTATTTCTTGAACTTACGATATAGGGTAATTGATAAGAGAGGCCCTTATGCCCTGTTTGTCGGGGATAATAATCAACCTTATCACAAAAATCTTCCAGTATCGGCTGCGGCTCACGTTTGTTAACAAAACAATGGAGATGAATACTGATACCTGCTTCTTTTAAAAATTTCAGTTTATAAAAAATGTCAAACGCACCTCCATAATCAACCGGGTATGGCACATCAAGGGATATTATATGTAAGTGTTTATCCAAATTTTAATTTTAGTGTACTATAAAATGATATGAGTTTTTGTTCTTCGTTTTGCCAGTTCAGTTGCTGTCTTACAAACAGAGCGTTTTTCTGTAACGATTCGTACAACAAATCATCATTTAGTAATCGGTTAATGGCAGCAGCAATGGTATCTGCTTCAAGGTTATTTATGAGAACAGCGAAAGGCAGGGGATTGTTTAAATCATGATAAACCGGGTAATCGACGCATATCTGCGGTATTCCTGCATGGAGATAATCAAAAAACCTGTTAGCCAACGAATAATAATTACTAAGACCTTCTTTATCAAAAAGCGTGATACCGATCCAGGCCCCGATAGTATAAGCTCTGAGTTGCGTTGGTTCTATCTTCCCTTTAAAAATTATTTTTTGCTCAAGCCCGTATTTAACTACCAGCGCTTTCACCTGGTCCATAAAATTACCTTCACCGCAAATAATCAATCTTGCATTAACCTGCTGCATAGCGGGAATAAGCGTTTCAAAAGACCTCCCTTCGTTAACTGCACCCTGGTAGAGTATATATTTTTCTGCTTTAACCGGGATTTCCAACGGTTCGAGAGCTGCAATATTTCTGATAACATGGTATTGAACCCCATACATCGACATAAACTGGTCTGCTATAGGTTGATTTACCGTGTAACCATTGGGAAACCCCGGAACCGTGTTTCTCTCCAGCCATTTCCAGGCTTTATAGATCCCTGGCCTTTCCAAGATTTCCTTCATTTCGCAGAACAATTCGTGCGCATCATAAACCCTTGGTATTTTCCTTAAACCTGAAACCAGGTAGCAAGGCAGAATAGTGTCGAGATCAATGGCACAAACCAGGTCCATTTTCGCAAAAAGGAGAAAGAAAAAGAGCCGCAGATTAAACTCGGCATAAAACAACTTGCCTTTGCTGAAAATACAATTCAATCGTTTTTGAGCGAAGGAGGATGGAAGAAGCGGTTTGGAATCAGGCATCGTTCGACCGACTAACAGCACCTGGTATCCTGCATTGGACAGTGACCGGCAAATCCGGATCATCCTCTGATCATATGTCAGGTCATTTGTAACTGTGAAAACCAGGTTTTTCATAAACTACGATATTATCTCAGCATGTAAATACTAACTTACTGAAATAGAAGCATTAAAATTATGTTTTTCCCGGCATCATCATTTGCCCTGGTCGCGAAATAAATGAACTAAACTTAAAAATTGACCTGACTATAGATCAATAAATGATAAATATTTCGTACCTTCGCCGGCAATTTATAGATGAATTAATTTGGATGTTTCTAAAAAAAATTTGAGATGCCGTATTTAACAAACGAGAAAGTTTCTGGTATTTTTTCACAATTTGGTGGCAAAGCTACCAACACAGGCTCTATCGAGGGCCAGATAGCGCTTCTTACAGAGCGTATCAACAGTATTTCTGATCACCTGCGCAAAAATCAAAAAGATTTTTCAACTCAGCGCGGTCTGATGAAATTAGTCGGACAACGTAAAAGACTTTTGAACTACCTGAGCAAAAATGACCTTCAGGGTTATCGCCAGCTGATTGAAAAACTTGGAATTAGAAAATAATTATTCGTCATTACGATAGTGATTATATAACACCATTCCCAACTGAATGCTCAGTTGGGAATCGTTGTTTTGTTTAACTCCGGGTTTTATTTAGAAATTTGTTTTTTCACTGAATTTCCGGCCATCATTTTATTCCCACCTTCGCCTGATCGCCGGTTATTCTAAATGTAATTGAATTATGCTTTCCCAACCAATCAGTTCCAGTTTTGATATAGGAGGTGGCAAAATCGTCACTATCGAGACTGGCAAATTAGCACGTCAGGCCGATGGTGCGGTTACTGTCCGCCAGGGCAATTGTATTTTATTAGCGACTGTTGTCGCCAACAGTGAACCACGGGAAGGTCAGGATTTTTTCCCCCTTTCTGTTGACTACCAGGAAAAATTTGCAGCTGCTGGCCGTATTCCCGGATCTTTCTTTAAGAGAGAAGCGAGGCTTAACGACTACGAAATTCTTACCAGCCGTTTGATCGACCGTGCCTTAAGGCCACTTTTTCCAGAAGATTATCTTTGTGATGTACAAGTACTTATTTCGCTTATTTCAAGTGATATTGAAGTTATGCCTGATGCCTTGGCCTGCCTCGCAGCTTCCGCAGCACTCGCTGTGAGCGATATTCCCATCAAAGAAATTATTAGTGAAGTGAGGATAGCAAGGGTTGAAGGTCAGCTGATCGTAAACCCGACACGAACTGAATTAGAAAAAGCTGACATGGAATTCATCATCGCCGCCACAGAAAAAAATCTGATGATGGTTGAAGGTGAAGCTAAAGAATGCTCAGAAGAAGATCTTATCAAGGCGCTTGAGCTGGCACACGATGCCATCCGCATCCAGATCAAAGCCCAGGAAGAACTGAGAACAAAGAAAGGAATTACTTCAAAACGGGAATATGCCAAACCGGTTACAAATGACGAGTTATTCGAAAAAGTAAGCGCTTTTGCAAAGGACAAGGTTTACGAAATAGCTAAATCTGCCAGCAGCAAACATGCCCGCACAGAAGCTTTCGCAACACTTAGAAAAGAGATGATGGAAGCATTACTTGGTGAGGAACCAACAGATGTTGATAAAAAACTCTTGAAAAAATATTATGAGGATCTTAAATGGGAGATCGTCCGGAATATGATCGTGGATGACAGGATTCGTCTTGATGGACGAAAACTGGATGAAGTCCGTCCCCTGGCAATGGAAATTGATGCCCTGCCAACACCACATGGTTCTGCTTTGTTCACAAGAGGTGAAACTCAGTCACTTACAACAGTTACTTTCGGAACGCCTTTAGATGAAATACTCGTGGAAAGTGCAGCGAAGTCTGTCGATTCCAAGTTTTTCCTGCATTATAATTTTCCTCCTTTCAGTACAGGCGAGGTAAAAATGATGCGCGGGCAAAGCCGCCGGGAAGTTGGTCACGGTGCCCTTGCAATGCGTTCGTTAAGACAAATGATGCCAGGTTCGGATTATCCATATACAGTACGGGTAGTGAGTGATATCCTGGAGTCTAACGGATCTTCATCAATGGCAACAGTTTGTGCCGGATCACTGGCATTAATGGATGCTGGTGTGCCTTTTCCGAAACATGTAAGCGGTGTTGCAATGGGTCTTATAACCCGCAGCACTGACGGAAAATATGCGATCCTGACAGATATCCTTGGAGACGAGGATCATCTTGGAGATATGGACTTTAAAGTTACCGGTACCCGCGAAGGAATTTGCGGTGTGCAGATGGATATTAAGGTGGATGGCCTTAGTATGGAAACAATGAGGCAGGCTCTTGCCCAGGCACGCGGTGGCCGTTTGCAAATTCTTGACGCTATGTATGAGTGCTTACCTTCTGCACGCACAGAAGTTAAACCACATGCACCAAGAATGGAGAAATTGTTTATCGATAAGGAATTTATTGGAGCAGTTATCGGACCCCAGGGCAAGATCATCCAGGAGATTCAGCGTGAAACCGGAACTACTATCAATCTGGAAGAAGTAGGCAATTTCGGCGAAGTCAGCATTTTCAGTCCGGCAAAAGAAGGTTTGCAAAAAGCCGTTGCCTGGATCAAGGGAATTGTTGCTATGCCGGAAGTCGGTGAGACTTATGAAGCAAAGGTTAAGTCAGTAATGCCTTACGGTGCTTTTGTTGAATTCATCCCTGGTAAACAGGGTTTACTTCATATCAGTGAAGTGAGCTGGAAACGACTTGAGACTATGGAAGGTGTATTGAAGGAAGGAGATACCATCAAAGTTAAACTCATCGGGGTTGACAACAAAACCGGTAAGTTTAAGCTAAGCAGAAAGGTATTGATGCCTAAACCTGAACAAAGAGAAAGTTAATCGGACAAACTTATAAATGTAAAATACAATGGCGGCCTAAACAGGTCGCCATTTTTATTTTGATTTATTAAGTTGTGAATGATCTGTTACTTATGTGTTACTACAGGCAATCTGCTGTTATTTTTTAAAACGGATGATCGATTATTTGTGGTTAGATAATATTGCCAGTGACTTCTTACAATAAAGCTGATAAAAGCCGGGAGCAGGATTCGAACAACTTTCTCAGTCGTGGGCGGTTCTTCCATTGATCCAGGTTTATTTCCACACTGTTTTTTATATCATTCATAAAAGCTTCTTTAAGCTCACTATGAATTTCGTCATCAAATACAACTGCATTTACTTCAAAATTCAGGTCGAAGCTCCGGATATCCATGTTAGCAGTACCAACCATGGAAAGCGATTGATCTGCAATGACTATTTTAGAATGATTAAATCCTTTTTTATATAAATATATTTTTACTCCTGCTTCAAGTAATTCTTCATAGTAAGACATAGCTGCGGCATTTACCATTTTTGAATCCGAAATGCCTGGCACCAGTAGCCTGACATCAACCTTACCGAGGGCCGCCTTTTTAAGCGCGTTTAATATGCTTTCGTTTGGAATAAAATAAGGAGTGGATATATATACGTATTCGCGGGAGTTATTGATTGCAGCGAAGTAGCTAAGCATAATGCTTGCACGGTCTGAATCTGGTCCGCTATAAGCAACCTGAACAAGTTGTTTCCCATTGCCCTCGTAGTCAGGAAAATATCCACCGGCAAGATCAATCTCTTCATCACAACAAAAATTCCAGTTCAGGAAAAAAAGATACTGAAACAACTTCACTGAATCTCCTTCAATCCGGAGATGGGTGTCGCGCCAATATATATGACCTGGTTTTTGAAAACTGTTATCGTATTTGTCGGAAATATTAATTCCTCCTGTAAAAGCAATTGTCCCGTCAACGATGATAATTTTACGATGGTCCCGGTAGTTATTCCGGTTTGCCAATAAATGAAAATAAACTTTGTAAAATGGTGAAGCCTGAATGCCGGCATCGCGAAGGCTCTTCAGATAAACTTTACCAAGGTCGCTGCCAAAATCATCATACATAACACGTACCTCAACACCATCCAGGCTTTTGCGGATCAAAATATCCCTAATGATATTACCTATCCGTCCTTCTTCGAAAATGTAGTATTCGATGTGAATATGATGTTTTGCGTTTTCAAGCGCAGCTATCACAGCTGGAAACTTCTCTTCACCATTGTGCAATACCTTTACTTTATTGTTAACCGAAATTGGCAACTTGCTATCGTTAACGAGCAACCGCACAAGTTGCGCATTACCTTTTATAGTTCCCATATGGCTTGCAAGGACATCTTCCGAAAGTCTTACCATATAGTTACCAAATCGTTCAGCGTTCTGCTGATCAGTGAGCCATTTCTTCTTATAAATTTTTTTCTTCCGGTAATTTTCACCAAACACAAAATAAACCAGGATGCCAATATAGGGAAGTGCAAAAAACATGAGCAGGTAGGCCAGCGTTTTTGAAGGGCTGCGGTTTTCAGAAATAACAAGCAGGGCCATAAAAAAGCTGAGCAGATACCCCGCAACCAGGAGGATGGGAGTTAAATTAAGCATGAACCATGAAGAAGCCAGTAAATAATGGGTGAGGCACATAACAAATGAAGATACATTTTTAGATATATTATCTTCGTCACCATACAAATAAAAATGGATGCATTTATAAAACTTTCGGTTCACACCAGTGTGGCCGTTGAAAAAGATCTGATCACAGGAATTTTGAGCGAGGCAGGTTTTGATGGATTCGAAGAAGAGCAACATATGCTACATGCATATATCAGCGCTGACCTTTTTGATGAAGCAACTGCTAAAGAACTTTTGCAACCGCATGGAGTTTTGTTTTCTGTTGAGTTGATACCAGGAAAAAACTGGAACGATGAATGGGAAAAAAACTTTAAACCCGTGCTGGTTAATAACTTTTGTTGTATAAGGGCTTCTTTTCATCCACCTGTGGCGGGAATAAAATATGATATAGTTATAACACCAAGGATGAGCTTTGGAACCGGGCACCACGCAACCACTTACCTGATGCTTCAACAAATGGAAAGCATCACATTCAAAAACAAAATTGTACTGGATTTTGGAACAGGCACAGGCGTTTTGGCCATACTTGCCGAAAAACTGGGAGCCGCGGAGATTGTAGCCATTGACAATGACAAATGGAGTATCGAAAATGCAGGCGAAAATGTCCGCGAAAACAACTGTTTAAAAATCCGGATAGAGGAATCAGGAAACATAGATTCAAACAGGCAATTTGATGTTATTCTGGCTAACATCAACCGCAATGTATTGTTGGATCAGATGGCTAATCTATCGCAACATTTAAAGAAAGACGGCGTTTTGTTAATGAGTGGATTGCTGAGCGGAGACAGATCTAAAATCGAGGCTGCAGCAATAGATTCAGGACTCAGGATAAATGAAGAAAATGAATTGGAAGGATGGATTGTATTAAAGTTAGTACACAACTGATTATCAACAATATTAATATAAAGGGTAAGCAATAATTTTGTATTTTCGTTATCCAACTTTAACTAATACTATTCAATGAAAGAAATTTTACTCATTGTAATAGCGTACCTGATTGGTTCAATTCCAACCGCAGTCTGGGTAAGCAAACTGTTTTTTGGCATTGATATCCGCGAATATGGTAGCGGCAACTCAGGAGCTACGAACACTTTCAGGGTCCTCGGATCGAGATGGGGAATTTTTGTAATGTTAATGGATGTACTTAAAGGAGTGGCAGCTACAAGCCTTTATATCCTTCTTCCTTATTATTTGACATCAGAATGGGATCGTACCAATTTTATGGTTGGATTAGGGCTAGCAGCGGTGCTGGGGCATATCTTCCCCATCTGGGCTGATTTCAGAGGGGGGAAAGGTGTTGCAACTCTTTTTGGAATGATCCTGGCCATACAACCTTTGGTAGCAGTTTGCTGCGTTGGTGTTTTTTTATTCGTGTTATATCTCACCCGGTTTGTTTCTTTAAGTTCAATTCTCGCAAGCATGGCGTTTGCTGTATTTATTTTGTTCGTCTTCAACGAAAAAGAAACGCTTTACCGGGGATTTGCAATAGCAGTAACCCTATTGGTGGTGCTGACTCATCAAAAGAATATAGGTCGTCTTCTAAAAGGAAGCGAGAGTAAAGTCCCTATTCTTAAACATCGCGATAGAAAAAAAGAGAGGAGAAGAACCTCAAATCCACTCTGATCATTATTACTAACAGTTATCCACACACTGAGATTTCTTAGCCGCGATGAAGGTTAAACTTTTTAACTTCTATTTATATTGTCTTTGATCTAATATTGCCTTTGATCTGATTTGGATGTTCATTCGCTCAAAAGGTGGTGTGTGGTACAGTTTTTTATGCGTTGACTCCAGAATTAATTTGAAATTATGATGAAGAATTTTTCAATAGTATTATTTACAGCCGTTATTTCATTGATTGTTACATCGTGTTCCCAGAACGCTATAACCGGTAGAAAACAGCTTGCTCTTATTTCCGATTCGGAGCTTACTAATATGGCAAAGCAGGAATACCAGACCTTCCTTTCCCAGAATAAAGTCGTTAGTGCCAGTGCCTCGAAAGATGCTGAAATGGTTCGCAGGATAGGGCAGCGACTTACCACTGCCATTACTAAGTATTATTCTGAAAAGGGCTTGTCCAAAGAATTGGAAGGTTATGAATGGGAATATAACCTGGTTGATTCCAAGGAAGCCAATGCCTGGTGTATGCCTGGCGGAAAAATAGTAGTTTATACAGGGTTGTTGCCAATAACCCAGAATGAGGCCGCGCTTGCGGTTGTCATGGGCCATGAAATTGCCCACGCGCTTGCAAAGCATGGTAATGAGCGGATGAGCCAGACAATGCTTGCCCAGGGCTTGCAAGTCGTTGGTGGCGTGGTTACTTCCGGGAACGCACAGGTTAGCAATATTTTTAATAATGTTTATGGACCGGCAGCGCAGGTCGGTGTATTACTTCCAAATTCAAGGAAGCAGGAATTGGAAGCCGATCGTTTTGGCCTGATATTCTCCGCTTTGGCAGGATACAATCCACAGGAAGCAATTACTCTTTGGCAAAGGATGGAGCAGGCAGCGGGAAGTTCAAAGCCTCCCGAATTCCTAAGCACGCACCCTGCTGAATCTACCAGGATACAAAAACTACAGCAACTGATGCCGGAAGCTTTGAAATACTATAAACCAATGAATTAATTCTTTGCGGAGCCCGACCTGAGTTAGTTATTTATAAATAAAATAGGCTGGGAGCTACCGTTGTACATGCTTTAGATTTCTCAATGGCCTTAGTATAAAGTTGACATTGCTCAACTAATCGGCTGTTTTTTTGAGATATTAGGTGCTAAAACGTTTTTTTTAAGGCAAAAGTTTTAACTACTGGTCGGGATTGCATACCTTTGCACTCCCGTTTGTTATTAAACCTAAGCTTTACTTAAAACTTCTTTTGCATGACTCAAAATTTGTTAGAGAAGCTTCAGCTTCAGGAAGAGAAAAATGTATTGATCCAGGGACTGCCATCTTCAATTGAGAAGCAGTTTGTTAAATTATCTTTCGCCAAGAGCATTACTCCACTTTTAAAGAGCCGAAAAATTGACTTCGCACTGATTTTTGCAGTGAATGAAAATCAATTGAGTTCTATTTTGAAAGAGGTGATTCCATGTTTGCAGGCGGCTGGTAAATTCTGGATAGCATATCCGAAAAGCTCTTCCAAGATTGTGACCGATTTAAACAGGTCCTGTAGTTGGAACTGTGTAATGAATGCCGGTTTTGAAGGCGCGGCTGAGATAGCGCTGGATCATGTGTGGACAGCTATGCGTTTCGAAAGGTGTGAACCTGTGAAACCTGTAGTGCCCCGGGCTAAAAGGAGAGTAGCAGCGTTGGCTGACTGATTGCGTCAAACTTATTGGTTAAAAAAGTATGGAGGTCTGGTTGTCCGGATTTACATCATGAACGAAAAAAGCGCAAATCACTTTGCGCTTTTTCGTTTTTATATGGGAAGGCTTAAATAATTGTGATGAAACGGGTATTGTCAGCTATTACCAGAGTGGCTTAACCTGGTAATAGTCCAGGATTTTGGTTCTTAATACATAGTCATATTTTGCAATAATCAGGCTTACATTCGCCCGGTCAAGAAAATTTTTGGAAGTAAGGTATTCTACAGAGTTAATAGCCCCGGCATTAAACTTTATTTCAGCAGCACGAAACGACTCACGAAATGCATCAACCTGCCTGGATGTGGCATCATAACGCCCGCGGGCGCCCGTCATATTAAAATAAGCCTGCTCAATCGCCTGTTTCAAACGAATCCTTGTGTTTTCTTCTATCAGTTCAAAGTTCTTTTTATCAAGCTTGGCGGTTGCGACGCGGTTCCTCGCGGTAAGTCCATTTAGGATCGGCACTCTCAGTCCAATTCCTACACCTGTACCATAGTTATTTTTAAATTGATCCCAATACCCGATTTTATCAAATGCAAAATTATCGCTTCTAACCAGTACGGGCTGGTTGGTGCCTTTTACAAATCCAACGGAATCATTGGTGAAATTCAACAATCGTTGTGTGCTGGCAGCACTGGAGTAATTGGTAGTAAGGCCCCCATTGAAACTGAGGATCGGAAACATATCACCCCTCGCAACACTTATAGCTTTAGCAGCACTTTTTGTCCTTAGCACAGCTGCTTTCACAAAAGCAAGTTCAACTATGGCCTTTTGATAGATCGATTCGATATCGCCTTCATATTGGGCTGGTAACTGATCCGCTGTTAATCTCTCCACCTGCAATGCTCTGGAATAGGGTATATTCAACAGCTGGGCCATTTGCAGCTTATTGCTTTCAAGTATGTTGCGGCTATTAACAGCAGACAACTCGTCGCTGGCTAACTGACCACGCAGATCATATAAAAGATTTGGAGCTATTGCGCCTTCCTGGTTCATGATTTCAAGCCTGGCAACCTGTTGCCTGGTTACATCTGCCTGGTTGATTGCTTGTGTAAGCTGATCTTCGTTGTTGAGGATCTGGAGATAAGTTAATATAATATCAAGCGTGAGATTATCCTTCATTTGTTGATACTCCAGCTTGGTAGCTTCATAAGCATAATTGTTCAGTTTGATATTATTCTGAATTAATAAACCATTGAACAATACAATCCCGCCATTAAGGCTATAGCTGGCATTCGTTAATCTCTGATCAACATAGCTGTTTGTAAATGGATCAATACTTCGGCCCTGGTTTATTCCATGATTAATATCAGCATTAATATTGGGTAACATATTTGTCCGGGCCTGGCGTAGATTGACCCGCTGCCTTTGCATTGCTATATCGCTTTGCTGAACTTCCAGGTTGTTTTTGATAGCTATCTCAACTGCCTGTTGTAAAGACAATTTCTGAACAGGAATTGAATCTTGCCCCACTGTACTAATTCCTGATATAATGAGACAGAATAGTCCCATCACTTTACGCATACACATAGTAATATCTTTTATTGTTTTAATTTCCCTTGCTCCTTGAAAAAGGTTTTATTATTGTTCTATTCTTCCATCAAGAAGATTAATGATCCTGGAGCCATAAGTTGCATTTTTCTCTGAATGGGTTACCTGGATGATGGTTACTCCGTCTTTGTTTAATTCCTTAAAAAGATCCATTATTTCTTCGCCTTGTTTTGAATTCAGGTTACCGGTTGGTTCATCCGCCAGCAATAGGGCAGGCTTTGCAACAAGTGCCCTTGCAATACCAACTAGTTGCTGCTGCCCACCGGAAAGTTGGGTTGGGAACAAATCCTTTTTCCCTACAATCTGGAACCGGTCAAGCACGTCTGCAACAATTGCCTTACGTTCGCTGCCCTTGATGTTTTGATAGATCAAAGGAGTTTCGATGTTTTCATAAACTGTCAATTCGTCTATAAGATGATAAGCCTGGAATACAAACCCGATATGTTGTTTGTATAATGCAGAACGAGCCTTCTCTTTTAAGGTCGTTACGTTGTTGTCCATAAATGCGTAAGTACCTTCTGAAGCATCATCAAGCATACCAATAACATTTAGTAATGTTGATTTACCTGATCCGGAAGGGCCCATGACAGAAACAAACTCGCCTTGTTTGATAGACAGGTTGATATCTTTTAATAAAAAAACCCTGTTGCCTGCTACGTTTATCCATTTGGAAATATGGTCTAGTGAAATCATGCTGATTGTTTAATGAACTTACAATTTAAAAATTAAAATTTATTCGGAACGCAAGCTGTCTACCGGATTCGCCGCTGCTGATCTGATAGTTTTTATACTCAGAATAAAAAAAGCAATAATAATAAGAATCGAAGCGCCGGCCAGAAAGATCCAGGCATTCAATGGCGCGCGATAAGGAAAATTTTCCAGCCACTTACTACATGCCCACCAGGCTACTGGTACGGCAATAACACAGGCGATAACTACCAGTTTCAAAAAATCTTTTGATAACAGGTTTACCATCTGGGTAATGCTTGCACCCAGCACTTTTCGGATGCCTATTTCCTTTTGACGCTGATTAGCCGTATAAATTACCAGGCCTAATAACCCAAGGCAACTGATAAACAGGGATAGTGCGGTTGACCAGTTTAGTAGCTTCGCCAATTGCTGTTCCCTGGTATAAAAATCTTTAATGCTCTGATCAAAAAAAGTATAACTAAAATCGGTGTCCGGATAAATCTCTTTGTATTTTTTTTCTATTGCCGCTATCGTTTTCTTATCATTTCCCTGTGAAGGAAGAGTAGGTTTGAGTTTAACCTGGATTGTGCGAGCTACCCGTGGGATCGCCCTGAGTGCCATTGGCATTATCCCTGATTTTGATGAAGTAAGGTTGAAATTTTTCATCACCCCGGCAACAACAATCTGATCTTTGTCTTTTTCCTTTCCAAAATGTGCACCTACTGCATCAGCAGGATTTCTGTATCCCATTTCATTTGCAAGCGTTTCGTTTATCAGGAATGCTGAATTAGAGTCTGCGGCAGTGAGATTGCGACCCGCAATCAACCTGATACCGAATACCTGGATAAATGCTGAATCAGCATTCCTGATCTGTACATTCATTTCAGTTTCCTTTCCCTCTTTTGTGAACTTATAGGTACTGGACATCGAACCGCTTATAGCAGGTTTATCACCGAGAGTTATCATATCAATACCCGGCACAGACTTCAGCTCATTAGCAAATAAAAAGACTTTATTATCCGGTTTATAAAAGTCACGCGGAACGGGTACCGTTATAATATTTTCCTTGGTAAAACCCATATCCATATTGATAGAGTACTGGATCTGCCTTCCGACAACGATGGTGGCAATAATAAAAAACTGTGCAATGATAAACTGCGATACGGTAAGTGTCTTGCGAAGCCAGGCTGTTCTTGACTGCCCGGTGTTAGCATAAGCCTGGTTTTTGAGAACCAAAACTGGTTTGAATTTCGACAGTACAAGGGCAGGATAAAATCCGGCCAGCAGACTTACGATTAAGATAAGTACCGGAACAAAAACAGCAATTTTTTTAATAGCTGAATCGTTGAAAGATAGCCCTTCGGGTATAAAGTCTTTAAATACATTCAGCAGCATAGGCGTCAACAGAACGGCTAATATGGCGGCTACTACTGTTAATAAAAATGTTTCACTCAGGAACTGGCGGATAAGTTGTTGCCTGGTACTGCCGATTGTTTTCCTGATACCTATTTCTTTTGCACGTCTCGCTGCCTGTGCTGTCGAAAGGTTAATAAAGTTTATACATCCCAGTAACAAGAGGAACCCCGCAAGTACCATCAGTCCATTCAGCGTTGACATATCAGCTGGTGCACCATAATCCTGGTTAAAATGAACATCAGCCAGTGGCTGTAAGATGAATTTTGTAAAATTCTTTTTAGGATCAACACCGGGTTCAGGTTTCTTATATTTATTCAACAATGCCTGCATTTGCTTCTGAACCGCAGCAGCCTGGGTACCAGGTGCAAGCTTAAGATAAAGTTCGTTACTGGAAGAAACAGAGCCCCATTCTTCAGCATTGCCCGGATCAAATCGGTTAGTTAGTCCTGCTGACTTAATAGTCGGAAGAGAAATAAATTCTTCATGATCCTGGTCAGTTTGGTTTTTATTATGAGCCATTACCCCGGCCACACGAACCTGGATGGTATCATTGTAATATAAAACCGAACCCGGTACCTGGCTTAAAGGCACACCTGGAAAATATAAACCGGAACGTGATTCAGACAGGATAACGAGGTTTGGCTCCGTGTTCATACCCTTTGCGGTACCGGCCAACAGATTTCTTTCGAATATGGTGAAAAAATCTTCATCGACAAAGCTGATTTTTGTTTGCTTTTTGAAGTTTATTTTTTTAGGATTTCCGGCACGCTCAACAGATACCTGCGGATCATATAAAATGGCAAGTACAGCGGTGGATGCCTCAACACCTGTCACTTCATTTTTCACGGTCGTGGTCAGGGGGGATGGAACACCCGAGTTCTTAAAATCGGTTTCCGCAAATCGAAGATGTGTAACTACCCGGTAAAGACGATCATTATCCTCATAGTGTTTATCAAATCCAAGCTGATATTGAACGATCAGGTAAATTACGAGGGCTGAGCTCAAACCAACAGATAACCCAAGAATATTCAGCGAAGACAGAAACTTGTTCCTGGTGATATTTCTGACAGCAACCTTGAAGTAATTTTTGAACATCCGTCAATTAATTTGTGCACTATCTTATAAACAATGATATGCCAGTTTGTAACAGGTTGATGTTCACTTAATTGTACTAAAATTTGATACGAATCAGTTCGTTTTCGATACAAAAACTGTCCGATAATGAACACAGAAGTGAATTATGAATTATGAATTATGAGTTATTAAACCCAGTTATGAGATTAGTATTTCATATTTTCTTTCATAATTCATAACTCATAATTCATATTTCTCTTAAGGTTAGTCTGTTTTTAGATTTTTGACGGGGTTGGTCAGGGCAACTTTTATGGCCTGGATGCTGACTGTTAGTAAGGCGATCAATAATGATACTGAACCGGCAATGAGAAATATCCACCAACTGAGGCTTACTCTGTAATTGAAATTTTGCAACCAGTCGGACATTACCAGCCAGGCTAATGGTGCGGCAATCAGGAATGCTACCAGGGCAAGCTTTACAAAATCTTTGGAAAGAATAGATGCCAGTTGGAGCAAAGAAGCACCGAGGATTTTCCTTATGCCGATCTCTTTGATTCTTTGTTGGGCTGCATATGAAGACAAACCAAACAATCCAAGACAGGCTAAAAGGACAGCCATACCGGCAAAAACATTTAGAATTTGTCCCATCTTCATTTCAGACATATACATTTTATTGAAATCTTCATCCAGAAAATGATATTCAAATGGCCGGTGAGGTACAAGTTGCTTCCAGCTGGCTCCAATAGAAGCGATGGTTCGGGAGATGTCCTTGCCTTCGAGTTTTATCATAATCACACCAAACCAGGAGCCAGGGAACAAAACGAGGGGCTTGATAGGATTATGCAGGGATTCGAAATGGAAGTCTTTGACGACACCTTTTACGAAACCAGGTCTGTCATCGCCGAGGAACATTTTTTTACCGATAGCATCCCGGGCACTCCATCCGAGCGCTGCGGCAGCCGATTCATTGATTATAAACTGGTAAACATTTTTGGATTCATCTTCGTGGGCTACGTCTTTCATATCCTGCACTGAATAGTCAGTACCGGTGATTAATTGCAGACCAGTAGTTTTTATGAAATCCTGGTCAACCGGATTAGCTGTTACACCCATTTCTTCCGCATCGGCCATCATGTTGTTTTTCATTGAATAGCCACCCTTTATATGATTGGGCGTATTATATGCCATCGATATATTCTGTACATGACCATTTTTCCTGAATTCAATTTTAAGGAGGTCGATGGCTTTTAAAATTTTGTCATCGGTTGGAAGTACTAATACCTGGTCCCGGTCATAACCAAGCTTTTTATTGCGGATAAAATTTAACTGATGTTGAATAGTAAAGGTTGCAATTATCAGGAACACCGAAATAACAAACTGGAAAACCGTAAGGGATTTTCTCAACCAGAGCCCGGAATTTGTATTCTTGAAAGCACCTTTCAACACTTTAACCGGGTTAAACCCTGAAAGAATAAGAGCAGGATAACTTCCCGCCAGGAGACTGATTATTGCTATAATAAAAATACCGGTCATCAATACAGCAGGATCCATTACCTGGTATGCCTCCAGGTTTTTGTCAGCGAGTGTATTAAACCAGGGTAACACCAATATGGCGGCTCCAATCGAAAGCAGGAGTGCAATGAAGGTAATCAGTACTGATTCACCAATGAACTGCCAGAATATCTGTTTCCTTATGGCACCGACAACTTTGCGTATGCCGACTTCTCTTGCCCTTTCCATAGACCTGGCAGTACTGAGATTGATATATGTGAAGCAGGCGATGGCAAGTATCAGCAAAGCGATCCCTGCCAGCATATAGATATAAACAATGTTATTGTTTGGTTCAAAACCATCATGAGGTGAATGGAGGTGAACTTTTGTATAAGGCTCAAGATGAAAGTTTAATGATACTGTGGGTTCATTGGCAAATTCTTTTTTCATGAAGGGAGGAATCTTTCGCGAAAGGGATGCAAACGAGGCCGGATCCCTTAATAAAAGATATGTTGTGTAGTTGGCATTCCACCATGTTTTCTCCTGTGCGGGTCCGAGTGATGAAAAAGAGGCCACCATATCAAATTTTAGCTGCGAGTTGGTCGGACAGTTTTCCATAACACCTGTAACCAGGAAATCAGTAGCGTCGGAACCGGTCTTGAGTATTTTACCAACAGGATTCTCGTTTCCAAAATACTTTTTCGCAGCATCTTCAGTAAGAACTATAGTTTTAGGTGCCTTTAAAACCTGGCCAGGTAACCCTTTCAATAATTTGAAAGAAAAAACTTCAAAAAAAGTTGAGTCGGCAAAAAGAAATTTTTTTTCATCAAAAAGCTTGTCCCCATATTTTGTAATTCTTGAGGTCCTCGTCATCCTCACCCCGGAAACAACTTCAGGAAACTGTCGTTTAAATTCAGGGAACACCTTTGTGCTTGTGAAGGTTCCGGATTTGCCGTCATTACCTATTTTGTATTCCATGATGACCCGCGCAATCCGGTCACCATTCACCTGGAACTTGTCATAACTCAGTTCATTTTTTATGTACAATGCAATCAGCAAACAGCAAGTGAGTCCTATGGTGAGCCCGGTAATATTTATAACAGAGGACACTTTATTTTTTCTGATGCTTCTCCAGGCAATCTTCAGGTAATTCTTGAACATTATTACTTGTTTTTTACAGTTAGTGGCTGGAAAATATAGTCAGATCAGATTATACTTCAACAATCTGGTCATAGTTAGATAGACGATTTTCTGCTTGCCGGTGTTACAGTTTACGAAGAATATTTTTACTTCATAATGAATTTTCAATCTGCCTTAAGACTATTGACGGGGTTAGCAATTGCAGCTTTAATGGCCTGGTAACTTATGGTTATAATGGCAACTGCAAGGGCGAGTGAACCGGCCGCAACAAAAATCCACCAGCCAATATTTATCCTGGTATGATAATCTTTGAGCCATTCATTCATGAGCAACCAGGCAACCGGTGATGCGATAAGAATGGCAATACAAACGAGACTGATGAAATCCCTGGTGATCAATGACACGATACTGTTTACCGATGCTCCCAGCACTTTGCGTATCCCTATCTCCCTCGTACGTTTTGAAATAGTGGCTGCAGTTAATCCAAGTATTCCAAGACAGGTAATAAAAAGAGTCAATGCGGAAAATATACCGATTATTTGTCCGAATCTAAGATCCGATCTGTATTGACGGTCTATCAACTCATCCAGGAAAAAATATTGGAATGAATTTTCAGGAAAGGAGGACTTCCATATTTTTTCTATACCTGAAATGGTCTGGTCAAGATTACCGGTATTTATTTTAAGGGAATAATAACTGTCATTGGTTTGCGAATATGTATGAATGATAGGAAGCATTGCATCCTTTACTGAACCTTGTTTGTAATCCATGATCACTCCAACAACTGTTGAATATTTCGTCCCCCGTCTTGAATATGTTATTTTGCCACCGATAGCCTCTTCCGGAGATGCATAGCCGAGAAGTCGCGCGGCCTCTTCATTCAGTAATACTTCATTTCTTTCATTATTTGGTCTGAAGTTCCGGCCTGCAGCCAGTTTTATCTGCATGGAAGGAAGGAAGTTTTCATCAATATCATAATTGCAATAGTTGAGACCTGATTCAATATTGCTTCCGAATTTCACAACGCCTGTAGTTGTATTGAGCTGATTAATATTTTCTCCAGGCACAGCACCACTTGTTGTAATCTGGCTAACTGCATCGATATTCTGAAGCTGATTTTTGAAACTTTTTATCCGATGAATATGTATCGAATCGGGATCAGAAGTCAAGGGACCTTTTAACACAAGCAATTGGCTCGAATTCATTCCCATTTCCTGGCTGCGCATAAAAGTCACTTGCCTGTACACTACTACGGAAGCAATTAATACGATTATGGACACTGCGAACTGCCCTACCACGAGCCCCTTTCTGAGTAAAGTGCCTGTGGTAGACTGGGTGAATTTGCGGCGGATAACAGCCGTTGGCTTGATGGAAGACAACACAAATGCAGGATACAGTCCACTCAATAAAGCATTAATCATGAATAAGACCGAAAATGCTGACCAAAAAGATGGTTCCAGGAAAATATGTTGACGAAATTTTTTGCCCGTAAGTGCCAGGTAATAAGGATAAACAACTTCGATAAGAAGTAGTGCGAAGGCGAAGGCGAGGATGTTAACCATCAATGTTTCTGCGAGATATTGCTGCGCCAGAGATGACCTGGATGACCCGAGCAGCTTGCGCATACCCGCCTCTTTAGCCCGGTCAGAGGCATTTGCTGTAACAAGATTAACATAGTTAATACATCCGATAATAACAATAAGTATTGCAACGACCGTCAAAAAATTTACAGTTTTTATGTCTCCGTTTATGTCAGGTTCAAAAGAACGGTTTGACAATAAGTGGATATCTTTTATTCCCTGGGCAACAACATTTTCATGCTTAAGTCTTGCTTTGGCAAATACACTAAGTTTACTGTTAAGGGCTTTCAGATCAGTATCCTTCTTAAGTAATAGATACGTGAAGTTATTGTTACCTTGCCATGTAGTTGTGTCACCCCCAAGTGTTGGTACAGAACTAAAAGAGACAAGCAGATCGAAACGGAGATGTGTGTTCAGTGGTACATCCTGTATAATACCGGTTATGATCATAGGGTGGGTATTCACCTTAATGACCCTGCCAACAGCCTGGCCAGTCCCAAACAAACGCTTTGCAATTTTTTCGCTAACCACGGCCTGCATAGGTTTTGATAACGCAGTTAGCTTGTCACCTTCGATCAGACGATAGTCAAAAACCGAGAATATGCTTGGATCTGCCGCATATAATTTATCCAGGGCAAATACCTGGTTTGCTTCCTTTACTTCAACCGGGCTATAATCCTGTAATCTCACGAAATCGACGACTTCCGGCAATTCCTTTTTAAGAGTCGGTCCCATGGGAGGATATGTTTCGCAATCTGTTCCTATGATCCCTGGTCCGTCATAAAGATCAATCGTGAGTCTTGCTATCCGGTCGGATTTACTATGAAATAGTTCATAACTCCTTTCAAAGCTTACATGATGCAGTAATAATAAAAAGGCTGCGGCCGCTATACCGAGGCCGCAGACATTTATTAGTGTAGTCGCTTTTGAATATCTCATGCTTCTAAACGCATGTAAGAGATTTCGCCTTATCATAATTTCCTTTTAGTTGTGCGGGAAGCAGTATTCTATCCCTGGCTTTACCAGGATAATTTATTATGTTCTTAATTTCTTTGCCGGGTTCGCATATGCTGTTCTGGCGATATTTAGCCAAACTATCGTCATAGTTATTAAAATTACGATCATACCAACCAATCCGAATATCCATCCCTCTACCTTAACCCGGTATGAATAGTTTTGCAACCAGTTATTCATAGCCCACCAGGTCAATGGTACAGCAATTACAAAAGCAATTAATACCAGTTTGATAAACTCACTGGCTATTAACATCAGTAATTGCTGAACAGAAGCGCCAAGGATCTTCCTGACACTGATTTCCCTGATTCTTCTTTCGATAGTATAAGAGGCAAGTCCCGCCATGCCAAGGCAGCAGATAAAAATGGCAAGCCCGGCAAACAAATTCGTAAGTTTCCCGATCAGTTCTTCGGTTATGAATTTTGTGTTGAATTCAGCATCTACAAACCGGTATTCAAATGGCGACCCGGGATTATACTTTGTGAAAATTTTTTCTATGGTACCGATTGCTTTCTGCGGCGGCGTATTTGAGTTAAGCCTTATGGTTACTGTACCACTTGCATTCTGCCGGTACATGATGATCATAGGATCTACAGGTTGATAAGGAGAAGTCATAACTACATTTTCAGTGACGCCTCTTACTACAAAGTTACGGTTGCCATACCGCATGGTGGTACCGACAGGATTTTTTAAACCCATTGTCTTGACGGCAGCTCCGTTCAACAGCATTGAAGAAGTGTCAGCAGGAGTATTGCCAAAATCACTGCCTTCAAGCAGTTTAATTCCCATGGTTTTTGTAAAGTCCTGTGATACACCGATTGAAGAAACAATCATCTGACCATCAGGTTTGCCTTCATAATCCGGAGCAGGGGTATAGTTATAAATCTCGGTAATGGGAGAGGACGTCTGTGTCAGGGAAAACACGTCTCCCGACTGTATCAGTTCATTCCGGATCGCCTGGATATTCCGGCCTATGTCTGCAGTGGAAGGAAGCATGAGCAGGTTATCAGTTTTATAACCCAGATCCCGGTTTTTTACGTGTTGAATTTGTTGGTAGATGATGATGGTGGAAGAAATTAATAGTATTGATATTACGAACTGGGCAATTACAAGTATCCGTCTTGGGGTTGAAGCTGCTTTACCCGGTAGAAAAGTACCTTTAAGCACATTCACAGGGTTAAATGAGGATAAATAGATCGCAGGATAACTTCCGGCAACAAGCCCTGTAAAAACGATGATGCCAATAGCCAGCAACCAAAACTGCCAGGCATTCAACGGGAGTTCAAGTTGCTTGTCGATTAATCCATTAAACAATGGCAAAACGAGGTAAACCACAAAAACAGAAATAATCAAAGCAATCATTGCTAAAATAACCGACTCGCAGAAAAACTGGAACATCAACTGGGTTTTCCCGGAACCCAATGTTTTTCTGATACCAACTTCCCGGGCACGTTTTTCTGATCGGGCAGTGGATAAATTCATAAAATTTATACAGCCAATCAAAAGGATCACGACTGCAATTATGGAAAACATCTTTACATATGTGATCAATCCACCCGTATTCTTTCCATCCCTGAATTCACTGTACAGCCGCCACTTTTTCATTGGATGCAAAAAGTAAGTAGAATTTCTGTTGTCACTATGTTTAGCGATGATTTTATTCACTGCCTTTTCAAGGGCAGCATCATCTTTTACTCCGCTTGTTTGAACAAAAACATTAGAATATGAGTTGGTCCAGTCCTGCATGGCTGCGGGTTCAAAATCATATGGAGCAATGAAATCAAGAATGAATGATGAGTTTTGAGGTACATCATCAATGACAGCGGTTATTTTCACATCACGACTATTATCTACACGTATAATCTTATTGATTACATCTTCACTGTTAAATAAGGCCAGGGCAGTGCTCCTGGTTACTACAAATGCATCAGGTGTTGTCAGTGCTGTTTCGAGATCTCCTCTCAAAACATCAGACGAAAAAATTTTAAAATAATGTTTACTTACCCTGTAACCCGTTTTTTTGAGTTTTTTGTCACCGGTTGATAAAATTCGATCTTCACCATAAGAAGTAAAAGCTGCATTCTTAACCTGTGGAAGTTCACTCTCCAACACATCTGCCAGTGGCAAAATGACCGAATTGTCGGTATAAATGCTACCGTTGAAATTCCGGTTGGCATATACCTGGTAAGTAGAATTGTAATTTTTGTAATGCTTGTTCCAGGAAAGTTCGTTATGGACCCAAAGCAGGATAAGGATAGTTGAAGTAATGCCGATAGTAAGGCTCACCAGGTTTGTAACAGCAAAACCTTTGTTACGGATAAGATTGCGCCAGGCTGTTTTAAAATAATTCCTGATCATTATAAAATGTTTTATTTCTTAAAATTCTATTCTGCCTTCAGACTCTTAACAGGGTTAGCCCAGGCTGCTTTGATTGCCTGGAAAGAAACTGTTAATAGTGCAATTACAAGTGAAGCAAAACCGGCCAGGGCAAAAATCCACCAATTGATTTCGATACGGAATGCAAAACCTTCAAGCCAGTTGGTTAATGCAAACCAGGCAATCGGCCAGGCAATAACATTAGCGAGGATAACGAGCCTTACAAAATCAACAGACAGCAGGCTGACCATACTTTGAACAGAGGCGCCAAGCACCTTCCGTATCCCTATTTCTTTAATTCGTTTTTCAGCGGAAAAAGAGGCAAGCCCAAATAAACCAAGACAGCTGATAAGTATCGCAAGTCCGGCAAGAATACCCACAACTTCGCTGACCTGTTTGTCTGATTTGTATAGCTCATTAAAATGTTCATCCAGAAATTTATAATCGATAGGGTAGTCTGGTACAACTTTCTTCCATATTGCTTTCACCTGCTCAATTGCAGCTTTGGAATCTGAACCTTTTAAACGAACCGACATTTCCGAATAACCCCAGTCTTTCTGTGTAAGCAGGCAAAGTGTTTCGACTTTATGATGCAGGGAATTAAAGTTGAAGTTTTTTGTAATCCCGATAATAGACCCAACCGAATCCATGCCGCCAAAGCCAAATCGTTTACCTATGAGCGATTCGAGTTTTGAACTTTTGTCGTCTCTCAAAAGTTCCCTCGCTAAATTTTCATTGATGATATATGCCTTGCCGTTATCTGTCTGATAGTCTTTGGAAAAGTTCCGCCCTGCAATCAATTCAATTTTATATAGAGTAAGGAAATCAGGGTCTACTACATTCTGTGAAACAGCCAACTCTTTAGCACCGTTGGTACCATGATAAACAACGCCTGTTTGATGGAGATTATTTCCAAGTCTTTGTTGCGATGCAGAAACGGCAACCACTGCTGTGGATCCGAGCAGTGATTCTTTAATGGCATTGTATTTCGGAAAAGTTTTGTTATTTAGCTGCAGCATCATGACTTGCTCACGATTAAATCCGGGATCTTTATCCTGCATAAACCGAAGTTGTTTCACCGCGAAAATGGTTGCAATAATTAGAAAAACAGAACCGGTAAATTGAGTCACAACTAACGCATTACGAAAAATGCTTTTTGATTTTCCGGATACTATAGATCCTTTGAGCACCCTCGCTGGCTGGAATGATGAAAGATAAAGAGAGGGATAAAGCCCAGCGATAATACCTGTCAGGATCGTACCTCCGAAAAGAATTCCAAACAATGCAGGATCGGTGAACAATGGAAACTCCAGTTCTCTCTCGCTAAGGTTTCTGACATAAGGTAAAGCAAGAACCACCATAATTATAGCAAGCAGGAGGGAAAACAGGCAAATCAAAACAGACTCACTGATGAATTGGAATCCAAGTTGTATTCTTAACGCACCGATAGATTTCCGTACACCAACCTCCCTTGCCCTGTTTGCTGATTTTGCAGTTGCAAGATTCATGAAGTTGATACAGGCTATCAACAAGACAATTATAGCAATGATTGAAAATATACCTGTATATCGTTTATCAAACTTCTGGAAGTTATGGTAGTCATGTGTTATGTCTACTGAATTTGCATGCACATCTTTCAGTGGCTGTAAAAATAATTCATAGAATTTCCGGCCTTCCTCACTCATGTATTTTTTTAGTATTTCCGGAAATTTCTTTTCAAGACTGGCGATATTTGTATTGGGTGCGATTTCAAAATAAGTAATGAGCCAGTTGCCTCCCCAGTTATTCATCATCTCGGGATTTGCTATAGTACTGAATGAAAAAACACCATCAAATTGCAGATGAGAAGTTTTAGGAATATCTTTTAGTATACCAGTAACCTTGAATATAATTGTATCGCCATCAAACCTGCTGACTGTTTTACCCATAGGGTCGGTATTGCCAAACAAACTTTTAGCCGAAGTTTCCGTTAATACTATGCTGTTCGGTTTTTCAAGCACTGATTTACTATTACCATGTATCAATTTGAAATTGAACATCTGGAGGAAGTTCGAATCAGCACAAAGTATTTTTGGGAACACTATCTTTTTATCGCCAAAGTTCAAATCCATATTGTTCCGGGCATTCATCCTGGTGAAATCCAGGATCTGCGGGTATTCCTTTTTCATTACCGGGCCCATTGGGTACATAGATAAAGCAACTTTCTGTGGTGCTACCATACCTGGAAAACTCTGAACCTCATCCAACCGGTAAATGTTTTTAGTATGAAATCTATCAAAGCTTTTTTCATAGTGAACAAAAAGCATGATGACGATACAGGCTGCCATACCTGTGGCCAGACCCAATATATTAAGGGAAGAAAAGAAGGAATTCTTCCAAAGGTTCCTCCATGCAGTTTTAATATAGTTCCTGAGCATATTTTGTGATTTTAAAACGGTTGATTCACTCTTTGAAAGAAGGATTACCCCACCATATAATTCAGCCTTACCAGGTCATTCAGCCTTTAGACTCTTTACGGGGTTTGCTAATGCAGATCTGATGGCCTGTATACTTAGCGTTATTAGTGCAATTAACAGAGCGGTTCCACCCGCTATTAAAAACACTGTCCAATTTATTTTTATCTGGTATGCAAAATCCTGTAACCAATATTTCATAGCTATCCATGCAATAGGCGTTGCAATAATAAAAGCTATCGCGACGAGCTTTAATAAGTCAATAGAAAGAAGTTTTACAATGCCAGCAACACTGGCGCCTAATACTTTTCTTATCCCGATTTCTTTTGACTTTTGAACTGCCGTGAAAGTAACAAGACCAAAAAGACCGAGGCAGGCAATGGAAATCGCAATTACGGTAAGAACAAGTAATAATGATCCTTGTTTTTGTTCACTCTTATACTGGGCGTTAAAATTTTCACTAAGAAAACGGAATTCAGGATTGGCTGACGGGTCGAACTGCAGATAGGTTTTTTTAAGATATGCAAGGGCAGCAGGAATATTTTTTGAGCTGACTTTTACATAAAGATTGTCCTTCATCATTTCTGCCTGTGGCATTTGTAGGATCAGCGGTTCGAGTTTATGTTGAAGGGAATAAATATGGAAATCCTTTACAACACCCACGACTATAGATTCTCCGAGTTTACCTTCGTTATTTACATAATACCTTACTTTTTTGCCGATTGGTTGCTTCCAGCCCAGTTCTTTAACCAAAGTTTCATTTACCAGGATACTCGAAGCCTGGTCACCCTTGCGTTGCTCGGAGTAGTTTCTGCCGGCAACAAGTCCGATTTCAAGCGTTTTAAGATAATCGCCATCAACCATGAAATTTTGTGTTTTACGTGTTGAGGTAGAAATATTTCCCGCTTCACCTGGCAATTTCGATTCCTCTTCAAAAAATATCCCATTTGACCCGATATTGTTATTCCCTATCGGATTGCTCGCTGCGGCTACTGATTCAATAAGAGGATTTCGTAAAAAAGCTTCTTTTATAGCTGCCGTTTTTTCTCTCAACTGATCATTGTCTATATGAAAGGTCAGTACCTGGTCCTTGTTCAAACCAAGGTTCTTATTTTGTATATAATTCAACTGCTGATAAACAATATACGATCCGGCTATCATCATTATGGTTATCACGAATTGAAAAGTAACCAGGCCTTTGCGGAACAGGGCAGTTCCGGTTCTTGAACCTATTTGTCCCTTTAGTGAAGGAATCATCAGGAAGCCCGACATAAAAAATGCCGGATAGATGCCACTTATTAATCCTGTAACAACGGTGAATGCAAACAACATCAACAAGGTAACGGGCATGCCAAACCGCCAGATTGAAAGTTCCTTACCAGATAATTGATTGAATAATGGCATAACAAGTTCCGCAATCAATATTGCCAGGCCACCGGCAAAAAGACAAATCAGCACTGACTCAGCAAGGAACATAAAAACCAGCTGGCTTTTTCCTGATCCTATTACTTTTCTGACACCGATTTCTTTAACCCGGTATGAAGCTCTTGCCGTGGAAAGATTCATATAATTAATAGACGCAATTATAAGCACCAGCAGGCCAATTATAGAAAACACATAGACGTACTGTATGTTTCCATTGGCAGCCATTTCGTATTCAAGATTCGAATAGAGATGTATAGATGACAGCGGTTGCAACTCCATTCGATAATCAATGCCCTGACCCATGGATGGTTCCAGGTGTTTTTTAAAGAATGCCGGTAATTTTGATTCGAGATTATTTACATCTGTGCCTTTTTTAAGAAGGATATAAGTATAAAGTTCAAATGCCTGCCAGCCTGCGGTATATCCGGCTGGCAATGATCTTAGTCCACGGAACCTGAAATGAGAATTGGCAGGTAAATCTTCTATTACCGCACTGACTGTATTAGGGAATTTATTTTCAAAATACAGGGATTTTCCCAATGCAGAACCAGCATCTCCAAAAAGCGTTTCGGCAAGCGAGCGGGTAATAACAATTGTTTGTGGTGCTGCCAGGGCATTTGAAGGATTGCCGGCAATAAATTTATAGGTGAACACTGAAAAAATACTGTTATCTGCAAACATTACATCACCTGCCTGGATTGATTTATCACCAACAATAATGACCCCACCACCTTCAGGGTTGATACGAACGGCTGCTTCCACCTCGGGATATTCGGCTTTCAGCGTCGGTGCGAATGGTGCAGAAGTGGGAGCGAGGTGAAAGCCACTTTCTTTCCAGCTGGCATGCTGAACGACACGATAGATGCGATCACCCTTTTTATGATACCGGTCAAAACTGAGTTCATCACCAATATACAATGCTATCAGCCAGAAAGCCGCCAGTCCAATTGACAGACCGGCAATATTAATCACGGAAAACACAGGCTGTTTCCTGATGTTTCTCCAGGCGATGATAAAATAATTTTTCAGCATTGTTAATAAATTAATGTTATGGTAAATCAAACTTTTATTCTGTCCTCAGGCTATTGATCGGATTTGCGGCAGCTACTTTCACCGTCTGAATACTGATGGTGATTAATGCGATAAAGATGATCAACAGCGCCGGAATAATAAAAAGCCAGGCGCTGACAGGCATTTTAAATGCATAATCCTGTAACCATTGAATAAGCAGGTAATAGGTAACTGGTATAGCTATCAGCAAAGCAATTGCGATTGGTTTTACAAAATCGCGGGTTAATAGCACGAGTATATTAAATTTGTTTGCTCCTGACACTTTCCTGATACCTACTTCTTTTGTTCTTTGAGTGGTGATGAATGAAGCGAGCCCGAATAAACCCATACAGGATACTATGATTGCAAGTACCGCAAAAAGTCCAAAGGTTTGTCCAAACCGGTTATCGTCCTGGTACTGAGCTTCATAATAATCATTAAGAAAAAAATGTTCAAAAGGATTGCCTGGAAAAAAATTCGCCCATTTAAGTTTTGAACTTTCAACTATATTATTCCATTGTTTATTCCCTGCATCAATCTGTACAGAATAGAAATTCCGGCTATCCGGAATAAGCCGAAAAATATGCGCATCATAAGCTTCCCTAAGTGATTCCTGGTGATGATTGGAAACGACACCTATAATGGTATATTGATCGCCCCAGAACTCAATCCTCTTATTGATTGCATCTTCGGGTTTATCGAAACCCAGGAGTTTAACAGCCGATTCATTAAACAAAACAGCGTTTGGATCTGTTTTGAATTGAGTGGAAAAATTGCGGCCTTTCAGGATTTTTAATCCATAAGCATCAAGAAAATCATAATCTATCCCAATGACGCGATATTGATTTGTTTTGGATCCGTCCCCTCCAACCAGGCCGATTCCACCGGCGTTCCATCCAACTTTATTACCAGGCACTTCGGTGGAAGCAGTTACCTTGGTTACCCCGGGAATTCGCAACATCTCAGTTTTGAACGCATTCAGCTTTTCAGAGTAAAGAGAATCTGTGACATTCGGACCACGCAAAACCAGTGTTTGATTTATGTTTACCCCAAGCTCCTGCTTTTGCATATAGTTTAACTGGCTGTATACACTGAAGGTTCCAACTATGAGTGCAATGGAGGCTGCAAACTGAAGAACCACCAGGCTGTGTCGGAGAATAGCGCCATGCCTGCTTTTCACGAGACGCCCTTTCAATACAGCAATGGGTTTAAATGAAGACAGCACAAAGGCTGGATAAAGTCCTGACAAAAATGATCCTGTCAGGAATAATGCTGTTAACGCTATCCAGGAGTTTAGATCCATGAAATCTTTAAAGCTGAATTCTTTACCCGTGAGGTTATTGAAAAGCGGCAGCGTTGCAAAAACAATAAGTACAGCAAGGAGAACTGCGAAAAGATTTACCAGTAAAGATTCCATCAGGAACTGGCCAATCAATTGGCTGCGATAAGATCCCATCACTTTCCTTACTCCAACTTCTCTGGCCCGTTCTACAGCCCGCGCAGTTGAAAGATTTATATAATTGATCCAGGCAATAACAATGATGAATAATGAAATGATAAGCAGGAAGCTTACTGATTTACCATTACCGTTTGGCTCAGCTTCCATCATATAATCACTGTATAAGTGGATATCCTTTAATGGCTGAAGATGATATTTTAAGCCATAGTTACGGGTTTTCATTTCCTCCCCAAATCTTTGCTGGATAAGTGCATTGATCTTTGATTCGACACTTGCAGGGTTTGCATTCTGCTTTAAAAGAACATAAGTATACCAACCGTCCCATTCAAAAGTTGTTTCTACTTCAGGATTATCAACCTTCACCCTGTTTATGAAAGTCGGCATGGATAGTACCAGTTCAAATTTTAAATGGGTGTTTTCAGGCATATCAGCCATTACAGCAGTTATCTTAAAATTTTCCTGCTTATTCCGCGATAAAACTTTGCCTATCGGATCTTCGTTACCAAAATACTTACGCGCACAGGAGGCTGTAATTACAGCAGTATTTGGTTCAGTGAGTGCACCTTCAATTTTGCCACTAAGAACCGGGTACGAAAAGATCCGGAGAAAGTCTTCATTGGCAAGATATGCCCGGGTTTGACGGAACTCGACATTATTATAGGAGATGACCCCATTGCCTGCAGACCGGAACCAGGCATAAGATTCAATCTCAGGGAAAGCTTGTTTAAAAGTTTTCCCTGCGCCCGCGGCACCAGCAGCCCATTGAGTTGTCAACTTACCATCATTAAATCTATCCTGTTGTAAACGAAAAATCCGGTCGCCTTTTGCATGAAATTTGTCAAAACTTCTTTCAAAACGTACGTAATGCAATATCAGTAAACAGGCTGCGATACCGAGTGATAAACCAAATATGTTTATGGACGAATAGCCCTTGTGTTTCAGAATCGTTCTCCAGGCGGTTTTCAAATAACTTTTTATCATAAAATATTTGTATTAAATAATTTTTATTCGGATCTGATACTTTTCACCGGGTTCGCAAGCGCGGCCTGTATAGCTTTATAGCCAACAGTTATCCATGCTATGATAAGGGATGTAACAATTGCAAGCACAAACACACCTGCACCAATGGGTATTTTAAATACGAAATTATTGAGCCAGTCACTCATTACATACCAGGCAATAGGGGCGGCAATTGCAAACGCAACCGCTATCAGAATCGTAAATTCTTTAGAAAATAAATAAACGATATTTCCAACCGTTGCACCGAGCACTTTTCGTATTCCAACTTCTTTGGTTTTCTGTACGGCTAAAAAAGATACCAGGCCATATAGACCCAGGCATGAAATAAATATTGCAAGGCTTGCAAAAATCTTATACATCCTACTTAACTGGTTCTCCTGCTTATAAAAATCCTCAATGCTCTCATTCATGAATACGTTTGTGTTGGCATATTCAGGAAAATATTCATCCCATTTCGAGAGCACTGAACCTGAGGCTTTAGCCATATCCGCTGTATGAAGTTTTACTGCGGTCACAGAATAGAATTGAGTAAGACTGCTGATCATTAGTGGCTTCACCGTTTCACGTAGTGAATTTGTTTTAAAATCTTTCACTACCCCCACAACAGGCAGCCAGGCATTGCCTCCCATACGGATATTTTTGCCTATTGCTTCATTTGGTGATTTAAGTCCCAGGCGATGCACAAGCGTCTCATTAATGATGGCTTCGCGCATGGTATCGCTCTCAGCGAGACCGCGGCCGGCTATTACTTCAATACCGAAAGTCCTGAAATAATCATGATCCGCAAATTTGAGATAAAGGTTGAAGTCTTCATCAGGCTTCATATCGAAGGCAAAATTTGTAGAGGAGTTATTTTCAGAAGAAGGTACATCACTGGTATAGCTTACAGCCTTTACTCCCGGAAGCTGCAGCAGCGCGGATTTAAAAGCCGGCAGACGCGACAGCAAAGCACTGTCTGAATTACTATTTATAACAAAAACAGCATCTTTATTAAAACCAATATCAGCATTTTTCACATAGTTCATCTGGCTGACTGCAATGATGGTCCCGATGATCAGAACCTGGGAGATACCAAATTGCAATACAACAAGAGCGCGCCTCAGCGAAATGCCACCTACGCTCGCAGATGTCATCTTGTTTTTGAGCACCTGCGCTGGCCTGAAACCCGACAATACAAGAGAAGGATAAACACCGGAGAGAAATGTAACAGCTATAAAAACTACAACCAGGAATATCAATGAAGATGAATTTATGAGACTCAACGGCTCATTTATCGAAACGAAATTTTTTACATAAGGTAATAAGAGATAACCTGCAAGCACAGAGATTGCAATAGATATAAGTACTATGATGCCCGTTTCTCCCATTAGTTGACGAAACAGCTGGCTGCGACTGCCTCCCAGCACTTTTCTAACCCCAACCTCCTTTGATCTTCCGACGGCTTGCGCTGTAGAAAGATTAACGAAGTTTATGGAAGCCATTACCAGGATCAGAATTCCAATAAAAGACAGTATATTAAGAGTAGTCTTTGATATTACATGATCTCCAAGGTTTTCAAACCTTGTATCAAAATGAATTTCACTAAGGGGATGCAAAATATTGGCTCTTTCCTCACGGCGGCCTGATGCCGGGAAATGGGTTTTGCTGTATGCCTTGAGTTGTTTATCAAAAAGCCCGCGTGAAATATCGGGGGGAAGCAATGCAAAGATCTGGAAGTTACTTGAGATGCTGCCCCATTCTTCTGTATACCCATACCTTGTCTTAATATTCTTGAATGTTTCAAATGAGCAGATGAGCTGTAAGGGAAAGTCTGAATTTGCCGGGGGTGTTTCGATGATACCGGCAACACGCACAGTAGCACCGTTATCAATTATTAAGGATTTACCCAAAGCTTCTTTCCAGCCGCCAAAATATTTCTCCGCCTTGGCTACGGTAAGTACTGCTACATTAGGCTCATTCAAAATTGAAGCCTGCCCGTGGAGCCACTTAAAATTAAAAACCTGGAAGAAGTTATGATCCGCATAAATCAATCCGTTTTCTTCAATGTATTTTGGATTGACGAGTGCAGCAGATGACCCTTCTTTTATGACGGAGATCTGGCTTCCATAGCTGGAATTTACTGCACCGAATTTTATAGATGGAAAGGCAGCCCTGAGTGCCGGCAGATTCGGGTACGGATTACCTATTGTGTAATGCAGTCCCGAGGTTGTTTTATCCACCGTAACTACCTGGTATATATTGTTGAAATTTTTTTGAAACCGGTCATAGCTGTATTCATACCTGATCACGAGGAAAAGCAGTAAGCTGGCTGCTATGCCGATGGAAAGGCCCGCGATGTTTATAGCTGAATAGATCTTATGCCTCAATATATTCCTGATGGTGATTTTCAGATAGTTCCTGATCATAATCGTAAATGTTTATTATTCGCTTCTGAGGCTCTTTACCGGATTAGATAAAGCTGCTTTTATTGCTTGCGTTGAAATGGTAACTATTGCAATCACGGCAGCTACAATACCGGCAAGCAGGAAAATCCACCATGCTATGGTAACACGATAAGCAAAATCCTGCAACCACGAATACATAGCAAACCAGGCTACCGGGAATGCAATAACAGCTGCAACAGCCACGAGTTTCAGGAAATCTTTAGACAACAATTGCACAATGCTGTTTACACTTGCTCCAAGCACTTTGCGTACACCTATTTCCTTCATTCGCTGTGTGATGGCAAATGCAGACAAACCAAATAAACCAAGACAGGCAATAAATATGGCGATGCCTGAAAACACTGCGAATATGCTTCCCTGTTTCAGCTCAGATTCATACAAACGCTGAAATCTTTCATCAAGGAAACTATACTGAAAGGGTACTTCAGGAAGAAATTTTTTATGTGTATTTTCCAGATGTGTGATGGCAGCTGGAATATTTTTTCCACTGATCCGGATCGAGATATCACCATATGCATTGCCGGTAGACCGGTCAGTAAACAGTACAAGTGGAACAATCTTCTGATGCATGGATTCAAAGTGGAAGTCTCCCATTATTCCTATAACGGGCCCCGCGTCTCCGCCATAACTCATGGTTTTGCCAACCAGGTCAGCCGGGTTTTGATAACCTAAATTTTTAGCCGCAGTTTCATTTAATATATAGGCACTGGTATCAGTACCAAAATCTTTCGAGAAATTTCTGCCCGCGACCATCTTTATTTTATATGCCGGAATAAACTGATCATCGGCCATCACGTATTTTAAATCTGTATTTGATGGAGCGCCCGAATCTCCCTTTATCATACCGGATCCCTGTGAATCAAGTAAACGGCCAGTTGGAACGCGTGAAGACCGGCCGGCCGCCTCAATTCCAGGGTGCTGTAACAATTGTTGCCTGAAACTTTCATAATTTTCGGTGATAGCATTGTTATAATCGATTGTTACGATATGCTGTCTTTCATATCCAAGATTTGTTTGTTGCATGAAATGCAATTGCTGGAATACAATTGCGGTACTTATTATAAGAATAATAGAAATGGAAAATTGCAATACGACCAGCACCTGGCGGAAAGAAACGTTGCCCGACCCAACCTTTAGAAACCCCTTCAATGTTTTTATTGGTTGAAACGAAGACATAAAAAAAGCAGGATATAAGCCTGATAATAAACCGACCAATACCGGTATAGTTAGTATTGGAATAAGAATATTCCAACTCAGCAGGGAACTAAAAGTCAATTCCAACCCAGATAATTTATTCATCAGTGGAAAACAGATCGTTGTTAAGCCAAAAGCAATTGTCAAAGCGATCAGGGTAATTAAGACCGATTCGGTGAGAAACTGTGTTATCAACTCTGCTTTAGTGGCACCTGTTACTTTTCTGATCCCGATTTCTCTCGCACGCAATACTGACCTTGCAGTTGCCAGGTTCATATAATTAATGCAGGCTATAAGTAAAATAAATAAGGCAATCGCGGAAAAAATATAAACTCTTTTGATGTCACCGTTTGGTTCGGCTTCATCATCCATATGTGAGAGCAGATGAATGTCCGTTAGCTTTTGAAGATTGATAGTTGTAAAGAGCGAAGGCTTGCCACCACCATATTGACCGGCCATATATTTGTCAAGAAAGGCGGGGAATTTTTTTTCAAGGCTTTCTGCCGGGTAGTTTTCCGGCAGCATGACATAAGTCATGAAAGAATTATTACCCCAGTTGGTTCTCAACTGTTCTTCACCATAAATATCCGGGTTCTTCAGGGTATTAAATGAAACCAAAACCCGCGGATGAAAATGGCTGTTCACCGGGAAAGCCTTGTAGACACCGGTAACCTTCAGATTGTATTGGTTGTATAGCCTGATTACCTGGTTCACCGGATCCTGGTTTCCAAAATACTTTTCAGCCACCTCCTCGGATAACATTAGGGTGCCGGGCTCATTCAATGCTGTCTTAGAATCACCTTTTATAACCTTGACATTGAAGAAGTCGAAAAAATTTTCGTCGGCTGCATATACCTGCCGCTCATTGAAATTTTTATCCCCGTACTTCATCGCGGGAGTGCCAATACCGAGTACCCGGGTCATTTTTTGGATGTCGGGGTAATCATTCACAAGCAAAGGGCCGAAAGGGGGAGCAACGCTGGCCAGTTGAAGCGATATTACTCCTTTATCAGAATGAAATTTTCTTGACACACGATAGATGTCCTTCGCCCTTGGATTAGAACGATCATAACTTACTTCGTTAAGGATATAACCTACAATCAGCAGGCAACAGGTAAATCCAATTGCCAGTCCCGATATATTTATAAATGAAATGAATTTGTACTTAAGCAGACTTCTGTAAGCAATCTTCAGATAATTATAAAGCATGGGAATGATATTAGGGCAAACCTTGTGGAAGTCCTTTACTTAGTAAGCCCGGTGAAAAAGAAATTCTTCAGATCAGACCATGATATTTTCTGTTACGGCCTGACCATCTAACATACGGATGATACGGTGGCTATAACGGGAGTCGTGCTCGCTGTGTGTCACCATGATAATGGTTGTGCCCTGTTCGTTAAGATCTGTGAGTAAAGTCATTACTTCATTACCGTTAGAGGAATCAAGGTTACCGGTCGGCTCATCCGCCAGGATAAGTTTTGGTTTATTTACCACAGCACGGGCAACAGCCACACGTTGTTGCTGACCACCTGAAAGCTGTTGTGGGTAGTGATTACGACGGTGCATGATCTGCATTTTATCGAGCACCTCTTCTACACGTTGTTTGCGCTCTGCACTTTTTACGCCGAGATAAATCAACGGAAGTTCAACATTTTCGTATACAGTGAGTTCATCAATCAGGTTGAAGCTCTGGAACACAAAGCCAATATTCCTCTTGCGCAGGTCGGCTCTTTTTCTTTCATTAAACTTGGCTACTTCAATGCCGTTGAAAAGAAAGCTACCACCATCAGGATCATCAAGCAATCCAACGATATTAAGAAGGGTTGACTTACCGCAACCTGAAGGGCCCATGACGGCCACGAATTCGCCTTCTTTCACTTCAAAAGTGAGTTTATTGAGGGCAACAGTTTCTACTTCCTCGGTACGGTAATATTTTTCTAGTGCTGTGATCTTGATCATTTTAGTTGATTTAGGTGATTTTACTTTCTATGAATAATCTGATTATACGTTTATATGCCCTTAGGTGTTACACTTTTTGAAATTAAACAGGTTGAAATTAAACAGTTCCAAATTATAGCTGGATACTTATCAATTCCAAAGGAAAAACCTCCAACCCATGGCTCATCTTCCTGACTGGCTTTGACACCGTTTCAGGATCGCAGGATTTCAACATCCCCGTTTTAAGAAAAGCAGCATCCGGCTTAGCACAAGTATTGGTGTAAGAAGGCAACACGCTGACACAGGTAACGAGTGCGAGGGTGAAAATGATTTTTTTTAGCATAAAACGCGTATTATAAAGTGATTGTGGAATTATTCTTTTTTAAGAATCAGTTCCTGCATAGTACCATAGTTTTCATAGCTGGATGTAACTACTTTATCGCCTGGTTTCAATCCTTCCATTACCTCATAGTATTCTGTGCTCTGGCGGTTCAGCTGTATGTCAACCCTATAAGCAGATTTGCCATCTTCACTTACCTTATAAATCCAGTTACCACCTGTTTGCTGGTAGAAGCCGCCTTTGGGTAACATGATCGCTTCGGTTTCATCACTCAATGCGAGAAGAATTTGAAGCGTTTGCCCGCGTCTTACCCCTTTTGGTATTTCCCCCAGGAACTCCATATCAACCTGGAACCGGCCATTGGTCACCTGCGTGTAAACCTTTTTAATTTCAAGCTCATAGTTTTTACCTGCGAATGTGAACTTACCGCGAAGTCCGGTTACTATATTGGAGAGATAATGTTCGTCTATATCCGCCCTCACCTTAAATCCGCTGAGTACATCAATTTGTCCCAGACGCTCACCCTTGTTTTTTGATTGTCCGATTTCGGCATCCAATGAGGTCAGCTGGCCATCAACCGGAGCACGCACTACCAGGTCACCAACTTTCTGCTGCATAAGCGCCAGCGCATTTTTCATACGATCGTAAGACTGCGCAGTCTGATTAAGTTGTTGCTTATTGGAAAGTGAATCCTTATTCAGGATCTGAACAGTTAGATCTTTTCTTAAAACCTGGTATTCGTAGAGATTCTTTGAGGAACTATACTCCTGCGATCCGATTGCTTTCTGGTCGTAAAGGTGCTTATTCAGCTTATAAACGCGTTCAGCTTCTTTTAATGCATTGTCTACATCGGCCATCTGGTTAAGCTTGGTAATGGTATTCTGCTCCGCGGCGTTTTTTTGAATCTGCATCTGCGTCAATACATTGAACACACTTGTTTCCTGGTTCGATAAAGTAAGTTCAAGGTCAGTATTAGACAGTTTCATGATCGGTTCGCCTTTTTTCATTACGGCACCATCGTCAACATATCTTTCCTCAACCCGTCCACCTTCAATAGCATCGAGATATATTGTTGTGATCGGGAGCACAATTCCATTTACGGGTATAGTAACCTGGAAGGGGCCTTTTTTAACCTCACTGATGGTGATTCTTTCTGTATCTACGTTAAGACGGCTTTTTCCGGAGGTGAAATAAACACTTGAAGCAATCAGGGCGATCAGGGCCACGATTCCGCCGATCGTTAATATACGTTTGGTAGTCCAGGTCTTTTTTGCAATTACTCTATCCACTTTATTAAACTTTAAATTAATTTTTTTAAAAAGTGACCGGCTTTTCCGATCAGGCCGGCCACTAAAACAATCACATAAGATTAAATCAACTGTACTATCATAAGAAACAATATGCCAGAAACAGAGTCTATTGAAATACAAGGGCTTAGGGTGGGTATCTCTACGAATCTGTTCGTTAGCGGTACATCCGGTGTACGGTTTTGATACAGTGACTGTGTGACAGAATAATTGCGTAAAAAATTAATTGCCATGGCGTTGTATTTATGGTATAATTGTAGATCTGAATGTTGCATCTATTGCAATAAATATTTTTCAACACTATGTCATTAAAAAATACAAGCGTCCTGGTGATCGATGACGACCCAGATGTTCTGACTGCTGTCCGCCTGCTTTTAAAAACTGAGGTAAAGGAAGTAGTGACCGAAAAGAACCCGGAAAATCTGAGATGGCTGCTATCGAAGCAGAAATTTGATCTCATTTTGCTCGATATGAACTTTAATAGTTCGATAAATACCGGCAATGAAGGCCTGTTCTGGCTCAAAAAAATTCATGGTGAATATCGTTCAGAAGCTGCGGTGATCATGATAACTGCCTATGGCGATATCGACCTGGCTGTAAGGTGCCTGAAGGAAGGTGCCGCGGATTTCGTTGTGAAACCGTGGCATAACGAAAAACTTATTGGCATTATAAAAGATGCTTTGAAAAGAAAAGGCGGCAAATTAAGTTCCCAGCCTTCATTCAGTTCCGATTCCATTATAGGAAAGGAACTGATGGGAGAGTCTGAAGTAATGGCTGAAATCTTTTATAAAATTGAAAAGATCGCTCCAACTGATGCAAACATCCTAATTCTTGGAGAAAATGGCACAGGTAAAGACATGATCGCAAAAGCGATACATCAGCAATCTCTTCGCGCTGCCAAACCTTTTGTAAAGGTGGATGTGGGTGCTTTGACTGAATCGTTGTTTGAATCCGAACTTTTCGGTCACAAGAAAGGTGCGTTTACAGATGCCCGTGAGGACCGCATGGGTCGTTTTGAGACAGCTGCCGGTGGTACACTTTTCCTTGATGAAATCGGGAATATCTCCCTGCATCAGCAGGCCAAGTTATTAAGTGTGCTTCAGAACCGGCAGGTTACCAGGCTGGGTACCAACGATGCAATACCAATCGACATCAGGCTGATCTGTGCTACAAACGTACCGCTCAGTGAACTTGCCAACGAAAACAAGTTTAGAAAAGACCTGATTTACCGGATCAATACGGTTGAGATCATGTTACCACCATTGCATAAAAGAGGGGAGGATATCATTTTGCTGGCAAAACATTTCAGCAAATTATATTCTAACAAATATCTTAAACCCGGGCTACAGTTTGATGAAAGAGCACTTGACAAGCTGATGCATTACCATTATCCCGGCAATATCAGGGAACTGCAGTACACGATTGAGCGTGCGGTAATTATGTCGGATGGAGATGTATTACAATCAAAGGACCTCATTTTCTCACCCATTGAATCACCGCGTGTTATTGAGTCGGAACCCACTGAATTCAAATTAAGTTCCATAGAGAAAAATACGATCATGAAAGTGATCGAAAAACACAATGGTAACATCAGTAAGGCCGCAAAGGAGCTGGGTCTGACCCGGACTGCTTTATACCGCCGTTTGAGCAAATATGATATCTGATCATTTGCTTAGCCAAAATATTATTCTTAAAGAACTTCAACCCAAAACTGAATTTTATACATGGCTTTAAAGAACTTCGAATGGCGCATACTCGTCAGGGTGCTCCTTTTACTGTTTACACTTACCATTGCTTCATATGTTATTGTAAAAGGTATGATGGGAAAGGGATTGTTTATTTACCTTACCATACTGCTGCCTGTTATTGCTTACCAGGTTGTGGAGTTCTACCGGTTTCAACGAAAGGCACATACAGAACTCGATCAATTTGTGGAATCCGTTCACTACCGTGACTTCTCCAGGTACTTCGATGTGAAACATGCACCGGTTGATCTGCAACCCTTACGGCAGGGGTTCAACGAAATTAATTCTACGTTTAAGGATATCAGTAAGGAAAGAGAAACACAATACCAATATCTTCAGAAGATTCTTGAACTGATTGATACAGGCATCCTGATGTACGCTGAAGACAATGGGGAAGTTGTGTGGATGAATGAATCTCTGAAGAAAATGATTCATCTTCCTTATCTTAAAACTATTCACTCGCTAACCAAAAGAGATGAAGATTTGTACAAACAAATCCTTGCACTTAAGCCAGGCGAATCAAAAATAGGTACAGCACATCTCGACCGGGCGGCCTTTAAGATCCTGCTGTCCTGCACCGCTTTTCAAACGGACGGAAGAATTTTTAAACTGATTGCCTTCCAGAATGTGAATGAGGCACTGGATGAAACGGAATCAAAAGCCTGGCAGAAACTGTTAAGCGTCATGACACATGAAATCATGAATTCAATTGCACCTATATCTTCACTGGCGGAAACGCTGAAACGAAGGCTGCAGCAATCTGTGAAATCTCTGAATAACGAGAGCGGAGCGCTTGATGATCTGGAATTAGGAATTACAACAATCCAGAGAAGGAGTGAGGGTCTTTTGAAATTTGCCGAAACATACCGGAACCTGAATAAGATTACCCAGCCTAACCTTAAGAAAATTTATGTCCGGGATCTTTTCGAGAATCTTCATCACCTGATGGAGCCCACCCTCGAACAAAAAGACATAGAAATGGAAATCATTCTAAAGGACCCGGATCTTATGCTGGAAGCTGATACAAACCTCATCGAACAAGTGCTGATCAATCTTGTTGTGAATGCCATTGAAGCGGTTAAGGAAACGGCAAACGGGAGGATCGTACTGTCAGGTTATATCGCTTCTACACGTAAAACTGTGATCAAGGTTTCAGATAACGGACTTGGAATGAGTGAAGAGGTAATGGATAAGATTTTCATCCCTTTCTTTAGTACTAAGAAAACCGGATCTGGTATAGGTTTGAGTTTATGCAAACAGATTATGATGTTGCATCATGGGAATATTAATGTGCAGTCTGTGGAAGGTGAGGGGACTGTTTTCATGCTATCTTTCTAAGCTCAATCTCCTTTTGTTTTTGATGATTTTATTATCTGTGATCTGTTGATTTTCGACGTTCATGGCGTTCACTCGGTTCTTCACTTCGCCGGATGGGCCTTTCGGTTGGTTTGATTTGCCACTGTGATTCCTGGTTAATACGTTTGTTCATGCCGTTCTCTGCTCTTGTCTCCGATCGGCTTTAGTTCCCTGATCGGCTTTGTTAACCCAGCTTCCAGCGCTGGCTGCTGTTGGGCCCTGATCGGATTCAGTAACTCCGGGCAGGAATCGAAGGTGGCAATCAAACCAACCTCAGGCCCATCCTGCACGTTCTAACCTCGATCACTTAAGGGAATATGCGACCAGCACAACTAAATTCAACATTCACTTATTGTAATTATCAGCATTGAAGTTTCCGCATTTCATTATCAGCATTGCAGTTATTACAATTGCAATGGCGCAATTGTAATAACTGCAATGCTGATCTGAATTAAGCTTCACTGTGTTACTATTGTCGAATTATACTTAAACAATTCAGATCAAGACATGCAGCTGTCGACCTTCAACTGTCGACATTTCTATTTTCTCTATTCTATCGCTTTGTTGGAACCAAACCGGCTACGATTTGGAAACAATCTGATCCCTGTTCATTACCAATGATACATGCAGAAAATAAGAACGGCTGATCATTGCATCGTCTCGTTAAGGAGTTATAAGGTGGCAACCCTTGCAGGTGCAGTTTTGCATTTTTGGTTGAATCTGAGTTCTTCAGACAAATGCAGATCGCAACTTAAACCCCTGGTTATACCATAATCAAATTAATGGATACTGTGAATGCTTTGATGATACAAGCAGTGTGTCCATAGATGAAACCAGCAATAGAGGAATAATAAGAAATGTTATGACTGGTCGCCTATCCCCCAAATGGATGAGAGAGTTGGGAGCGGGATGGTGCCTTTGAGCGGCCTTCGTACTCCCGTACGTACGGGAGAGTTACTGCATCCAGCACGTGCGGGACCAACTGCAACTACCACTGGAAGCATACCTAACAAAGCTGATCAGGGCACAAAAAGCCGACCGGAGACAATAGCAGCCAACGGCATAAAGAATCCCGCCAAATGCGGGACGGGACACAGACGCGAAAAGGCACCATCCTGCTCCTAACGGAGCGAAGGAATGAAACATAACTGTTGCGTAATAGTGCTGTTACCCTTGAAGAAACCCCGCCTAATTACTAACGGAAAGTTTGAGTTTTTTCGCAAGCCAACTGGATCGTACAGGAATAATCCAGCTATTGATCAATTCCGCCTTAGTCTGCACAAGATTATTGAAGTATAAAGTATCACCGGTAATAAAAGACTTTTCTACCGCATAATTCAATTGCGACATAGGAAGAAGCTGAACAGATTCTTTTACTACAAATGCCAGGGATTGTCTGTCAAACAAAGAGACTTTGAAAGTCTGTTCAATGTCTTTCATTAGTCTTACAGAACTATCGGTGCTGCATCCGCTGACACCAGTAGCAGACTCATCAGCCATCAGGATGATAAACTGTCCGAAAAACAGGTTTGCATAACCTTTTACCGGCGTACCGTGCGATTTCCAGTTGTTGGCAAAAGCTTCGAGAATTTCTTCCAGTTGAAGTGCTTCTCCAAGTGAAAACAAGCGGCTGCTTTGGTAAATCCATACCCGGGAATCAGGGGCAAAATCTTGTGGTAGTAGCGGCAGGTATTCAAGATTCATCATGGTGTGAAATTAAGCAATAAGTCTCAGTTTTGTGTTGGGTTTTGTGTTAAAAGCATCTCGCATTTTAAGCCATCGAAGAAGCAACAAGCTCTGCTATATCGAGAACCTGTACACTTTCTTCTTTTTCATTATTTTTTACACCATCAGTAAGCATTGTATTACAAAATGGACAAGCAGAAGCTATAACGGAGGCGCCAATATCAATAGCTTCTTTTGTGCGTTCAAAATTTACCCTTGTATCACCCTTTTCTTCTTCTTTAAACATTTGAGCACCACCAGCACCACAACATAGTCCTTTACTGCGGCATCTTTTCATTTCTAACAGCTCTCCATCGAGGGCCTCTAATACTTTTCGCGGCGCCTCATAAATATCATTTGCGCGCCCAAGATAACAACTGTCGTGGTAGGTTATTTTACGTCCCTTGAAAGTACCACCTTCTTTGATACGGATCTTTCCGCTGTCAAGCAGAGTCTGCAAAAATGTGGTATGATGAATAACTTCATAGCATCCTCCAAGAATGGGATATTCATTTTTAATGATATTAAAACAATGCGGGCAGGCCGTAACAATTTTTTTGATGCCATAATTGTTAAGTATCTGTATGTTCTGGTAAGCCATCATCTGGAACATAAACTCGTTGCCTGCTCGCCGGACCGGATCCCCTGTACAAAGCTCTTCTTTTCCCAGCACCGCATAGCTGATCCCTATTTTTTCCAGAATGGTAACAAAGGCCCGGGTGATCTTTTGCGCACGCTGATCAAAACTACCTGCACATCCCACCCAGAAAAGGACTTCCGGAGTTTTCCCCTCAGCAAATAATTCGGCCATTACTGGTACCTGCATCCTTTTTGTTTTTTTGTAAATCTAGTATAAATGGGGGGAAGATCGAAGTCGTCACTTTGGTATATTCGTTGATATCCCGGAACTTACAGCTCAAAGCTTTGATCATGCTCCGTCTATTACTCAGCTTCGTTTTGATGTTAGCATTGTTTAACGTTTATCCACAGGCGCAGACACCCGTGCCGGGTGAGTCGAAGGTCGGGTTCAAAATCCGAAACTTCGGTTTTGGAGTAACAGGTAAATTCAGCGGTCTTACAGGTAAGATTGTTTTTGATCCGGCCTCGGCCGCCAATGCTTCGGTTAATGTTTCGGTGGATGCAAATTCTGTAGATACAGATAACAATACGCGTGACAATCATCTCCGGAAAGAAGAGTATTTCGATGTCAAAAACTACCCACGTATACAATTCGTATCTAGCAGGATTACTAACGGTAAGAGAAACGGTGAATTCATCATAAATGGAAAACTTACCATCAAAAAAGTGACCCGCGATATTTCCTTTCCATTTACGGCTAAAGCATTAGCAAAAGGTTATCTGTTAAAAGGAGAATTTAATATTAACCGGCGTGATTTTGGAGTGGGAGGGGGTAGCACTATTTCTGATAACCTCCTGGTTAGCCTCGAAATAGTTACCAAAAAAAGTTAATATGGAAACGATTGGCACATATGTTGAAAAACAGTTTTCACATTTCGATTACAGGTAGACAGTTAATTAAAAAATAACATTATTTTGCACAATAAAATTTTAAAATGCAATTACAACAAGCTGTAAATAACGTGTTTGTACAGCTTGCAGAGACCTTAAATCAATTGTCTCAGCAAGAATATGCTAAGCCCTGCGGTACATTATTTAAAAATACAATCGGACAGCATGTTCGTCACATATTAGAATTATTTCAATGCCTGGAGAATGGTTACGACTCTGGTGTTGTGAACTATGAACAGAGAAAAAGAGATGCAGTTATTGAAAACAATAAGGAGTTTGCAACAGGTTTACTGACAGATGTCTATAAAAAGCTGGAGAAAGAAGATAAAGAACTTATCCTGGAAGCCATATATGACGACCTGAGCGACGAGCCGATCCGGATTCGTACAAACTTTTACCGTGAAATTGCCTATAATCTTGAACATACGATTCACCATATGGCGCTGATTCGCGTTGGCATTAACGAAGTTTCCAATATAAAGCTACCGGCAGATTTTGGTGTAGCTTCTTCCACCGTCAAGCACCGCAACAAATGTGCACAGTAACATTTATTCCATCAAAACAGCGCATCTTTCTTACTTCGAACCGTGACGAGAAGAATGTTCGGGCTTCTGCTGTTTACCCGGCAGTTTATGAATTTTCATCGGGAAAAATTATGTTTCCTAAAGACGCTGATGCCGGTGGCACCTGGATAGCGGTTCATCAAAATGGCAATGCAGTAGTTTTACTGAACGGTGGACTGGTTAAACATATACCGGCTCCGCCATATCGCAAAAGCCGCGGTCTGATTGTCCTGGACCTGGCTGACACCCATGAGCCATACCAGACATTTGCAAAGCTCGATCTGGATGAAATTGAACCTTTCACAGCCATTATCTGGGAACATGGCACCCTATATGAATGCCGTTGGGATGGTTCCGGAAAGCATACAAAAAGACCAGATCCTTCATTGCCTCATATCTGGTCGTCGGTTACTCTTTACACTCCAGAAGTGATCGCTAAACGCGAAAGCTGGTTTACCGGATGGATAAACAAAAATCCGTCGCCTGCGCAGGATGATATAATACGTTTTCACCAGTTTACTGGAGACGGTGATACTTATAATGATCTGCGTATGAACAGGGACGGCGAAACTTATACCGTCAGCATTACATCGCTAAACCTTGAAAGGACGAAGACCGTGGTCCGTTACCTTGATCTTAAAAACAACCAGTCAGCGACTGCTGAATTTGCAATACAGAAAAACCCGGTTAGTTTGAAATGATGAACCGCAGCAGCATTTTTCATCGCCCGTTTTTTATCAGGTTATTTAATTGGGAATACTGGAGTTTTAATACTGTTTATCTGCTGATTTATCCAATCTGGATTTACCTGTGTATCAGGGCAAGATCATTTTTTTTCTTTGCGGCTTCTAATCCTGCCATCCAGAATGGTGGTTTCCTGAATGAATCAAAGGAAGATATTTATGCTATTATGCCTGAATCACTTCACCCCAAAACCGTGTTTTTTAAGCTGCCGGTGCAGGCCGAACACGTGCTTAACGAGTTGAATAGCTGCGACCTCAGGTTTCCGCTCATAGGCAAACCAGACAGTGGTGGAAGAGGGAGGGGTGTGAAAAGATTAATGAATGAAGATGACGTGCACGCTTATGTTAAAAGCGCTATCATGAACTTTCATATCCAGGAATATGTGTCATATAAAAATGAGGTGGGCATTTTTTATTATCGTTATCCGGGTGAATCGAAGGGGAGAATTTCAGGAATCGTAAGGAAGAAATTTCTAACGGTTATGGGTGATGGAAAACATACTATCCGGGAATTGCTGGAAAACGATAAGCGTGGAATAATGTATGTTGATGCTATGAAAAGGATGCATGGAACTGCGCTTGAACAGGTGCTTCCTCCTGGTGAAGAAAAAGTTGTTTCTCCTTATGGCAATCATGCCCGTGGTTCATTATTTCTTGATGAAACACATCTGGCAGATGATCAACTTACTGAAAGTATTGACCGGATATGCAGGCAGGTCAAAGATTTTTATTATGGCCGGCTCGATATTCGTTTCAACACCTGGGAAGAATTGAGAAGGGGGGAAGCACTTAGCGTTATTGAAGTGAACGGTGCCGGGTCTGAACCCACGCATATGTACGATCCACGACATAGTATTTTCTTTGCCTGGAAGGAGATTATCCGGCACTGGTTTATATTGTGGCGGATAAGCCGGATGAATCACAAAGAAGGTCATCCATATCTCAGTCTCAAAGATGGTATTGCCATGTTCAGGGAAGACAAGGCGCATTCTCTTAAATTGGCTGAGATGCCTGAATAAAAGCGGGTATTATGAACACAACGAAAAAGCGGCCGGCGGGAATTGTACTAGGACGAATTGCTGTAACCGGCTTATTCATCAGTTTTCTCGGCACTTTGCCATTAGGTACGCTGAATGTAGCAGCCATGCAGATTTCAGTTACTGACGGGGTTGTACCAGCGATGTATTTTGTTCTGGGTGCCATGATCGTTGAAATAATATATGTTCGTGTTTCGCTGGTTGCCATGGAATGGGTAAGAAAACATGATAGATTGTTTACCTGGTTAGAATGGATAAGTCTTGCCATGATTGTGGCACTTGCCATTACCACCTTCCTGGCTGCATCAAATCCCAGGGGTTCAGGCAAGAACATAATTTTATCCAATACGATGCATCGATTCTGGCTTGGTATTTCAATGAGTGCTATTAACCCGGTACAAATTCCTTTCTGGTTTGGATGGAGCACTGTATTAGTCACAAAACAAGTCTTGTTACCACGTACCAGTCATTACAATTTTTATATCATTGGTATCGGAATCGGAACATTAATTGGGAACGCGATATTTATATTTGGCGGCCGCCTTATAGTTGATCGGTTAAATACCAACCAAAATGTGCTGAACTGGATAATCGGATCTGTATTTGCTTTAACCGCAGTGATCATGTTTATTAAAATGATCGGAAGAAAAAAACAGTCGCAAAAGATTGTTACGGAAAAATCCGAAAAAACCATCGAAGGAATCAACAGAATTCATTAGAAAGTTAAACCCATACATTATGACTGAAAAGGAAATGTTGATTGGCGAAATAAAAAGAGAAGCAGCAAATACTCGTAAGATGTTGGAACGACTCCAGGATGCTCATCTTCCCTGGAAGCCGCACGAAAAGTCCTATACCACCGCTAAGCTTGCACAGCATATTTCTAATATTCCAACCTGGATATCGCTTATCCTGAATTCCGAAGGGTTGGATCTGGCAAATCCGCTTCCAAGACTGGAACCCTTAACTAGTGCCGCTGAACTGCTTGCATTTTTTGATGAGCGCCTTGCAACCTGTCTCAGTTCCATTGAGCAGTCCCCGGATTCCGGCCTGGAAAAAACATGGGCATTAACCCAGGGAGAAACTATAATCATAAAGGCACCAAAGAAAATAGTGATGCGTTATTTGGTCTTGAATCATATTGTACATCACCGGGGACAGCTATCCCTTTATCTGCGTTTGCAGGATATCCCGGTTCCGGGCATGTACGGGCCAAGTGCCGACGAAAGGGACGTATAAAAATTGTATCAAAAAACGGGAGCTTGCTTTTAAATTTTTATCCTGGACACAAGCACAGCTTTTTAAGTTTTGTCCCGGAAACAGGCTCAGCTTTTTAAATCCTCTGTCCATCTATCGCGATCCTCCGGACTGAATTTCCAGGGGGCAAAGTTGTTTTCAACATTACCAAACATTGCGTTCCATTCCTGGGGTGCATTACTTTCTTCCATAACCAGGGAGCGTCGCATTTCAATTATTATTTCAAGAGGACTGATACTGACAGGGCATTCTTCAACGCAGGCAGAGCATGTGGTACAGGCTCTTAATTCCTCAGCGGTGATATAATCGTGCAGAAGCGTTTTGCCGTCATCTTTGAATTCCCCATTGACCCTGATATTTTCACCAACTTCGGTTATACGATCCCGTGTGTCCATCATGATCTTACGGGGTGATAACTTTTTGCCGGTGGTAGTTGCGGGGCAGGCGGCACTGCATCGGCCGCATTCAGTGCAGCTATAAGCATCGAGAAGATTCCTCCAACTCAGGTCAGTCGCATCTTTTGCACCAAATTTTTCAGGAGGTGTTGCATCGGCCGGAGCAAGCTCTGGATGCATGGCATATAAAACTTCATTCTGAATGGAAGGCATGTTTTTTATTATACCCTTGGGTAAAAGGCGCGTATAATACGCATTTGGAAAAGCCAGTAGAATATGAAGATGTTTTGAATATGGAAGATAATTCAGAAATGCAAAGATCCCGACAATATGCAACCACCAGGCAGTTCTTTCGATCCCCGCGAGTGTTGAACTATCGAGGTTTACAAACAAAGGATGCAACATCTGTGAAAAAATAAAGTTGCCTGTCGGGTATTCTGCATAGTGCCCATAACTTCTTTCCTGTAACAATGTATCGGTGCTATTCATGGTCAGAAACAGAGCCATCAATCCGATTTCGGTTATCAATATATAGTTTGCGTCTGATCTTGGCCAGCCATCAAGGTCATGACTGATGAACCGGCGCAACTTCAAAGCATTTCTTCTTATCAAAAATATAATACAAAAAAAAAGTACACCAAAAGCCAGCAGCTCAAATGCATTTATGAGCAATGGGTAAAGTCCGCCCAAAACCGGGGCAAACATCCGGTGAGTTCCGAAAATACCATCCAGCACTATCTCAAGCACTTCAATATTGATAATTATAAAGCCGGCATAAACTACCAGGTGCATAATAGCTACAAGCGGGTTGCGAAACATCTTTTTTTGCCCGAAAGCAATAAGAAACATGTTTTTCCATCTTTCCGGTTTATTGCCAGAATAATCTTCATCCCTGCCAAGCAATATATTTTTCCTTATCTGCATTGCATTTCGCGAGAACAGCCAGATAGCTATTGCTGACACTAGTACAAACAATATTTGTTGTAGATAATTCATATGCGGCCTATTGAGGTGTAATATAATAATTTCTTTGGTGGGCTTTAGCGGTCAAAAATTGCAGGATTTCAAAAATTACGGGAATTCAAAAAATAAATGAATCTTGTGAAATAATACAATTACAAACCATTTCAATTTCAAATACATAATTTCAAATTTCAAATGAAATCATACGTTCTTTTAATGATTGCCGGCATCTTTATTCTCTCCTGTGAAAACCAAACAAAACCAATAGAGGAGGCGCCTTCCTCTGCTGCTCTCAAAGGCTCCTGGCAACTGTTTAGTGGAACACTCATCGAAAAAGGCGATACGGTCACCACCGATTACACAAAAAATACCTCATTTATAAAGATCATAAATGATACTCATTTTGCTTTTCTGCAACATGATTTACAAAAAGGAAAAGACAGCGCAGCCTCATTTTCAGCCGGTGGAGGAAAGTATACACTAAAGGATTCCGTTTACACCGAACACCTGGAATACTGTACAGCCAGGGAATGGGAGGGGCACGATTTCACTTTCAATGTCCGGATTTTAAACGATACACTAATCCAGCGCGGAGTAGAGGTAGTGGAAAGTGCGGGTATAAACAGGATCAACATTGAAAAATATACAAGGGTGAAGTAATATGTTTATTAGTTTTACAAAAAATCGATAATGGCTGATAAGAAGTATATTCTGGATGAAGCAACTACTGGTAGGAAGTTGAAAAGAATGGCTTACGAGATTTCAGAAAATAATATAGAAGAAACTGAAATTATACTCGCCGGTATTGATGATAATGGCGTGGTGATCGCAAGGGAAATCCAGAAGCTGCTTGGAGAAATCACAGGTTACAAAACTCACCTCATCAATATATCCCTTAACAAAAGGAATCCAACTGAAATCAGGCTTAGTGAAAACATTGACTTCAACAACAAAGTGATCATCATTGTTGATGATGTTGCTAACAGCGGCAAAACACTGTTGTACGCCCTGAAACCCTTCCTGGAATTTCATCCCAAAAAAATACAGATCCTGGTGCTCGTGGAAAGAACTCATAAAGCATTTTCGATCAAACCTGATTATGTAGGTATCTCTTTATCTACCACCATCCAGGAGCATATCTTCGTTGAAGTTCAGGGTGAAAGGGTAATGGGAGCCTGGATGGAATGATCTTAAAATAACAATGGATGAAACTTCAGCTTTCCGCTTGTATTGTACTCGATAGCCGGTGCCGGAATTTTTACCATATTCATAATGAAAAAAACTGATCGGAGGAATTTGCTTTTCGTTTTGATTTTTGTGAGATCAATATCGGGAGAAAGATAGAACCTCCGAACCCTGGCAATATCACTCCTGTCGAAATAATTTCCCTGCTCATCTATCCACACGTTTGAATTCGCACCATAAAGACCATCGGCACTATAACCAAAAGCAAAATTCAGCCATGGGGGTAGTTGTGAGCTGCCGGATATCGACTTTAGATTGGCACTTAGCCAGTAACGCTGGCTGTTATAATCTTTTAATAGCTGTTCCGGCAATGATGTACCAAACAGTTGGTCGCGCCGGGGTTTCAAATCGTCGGGATAATCGTAGGGATTGTACCCGTATTTTACCTGGACCATCTGCTCTTTAAATAATAGTTGCTGAAGAACATATCCACCTGAACCTATGAGGTTCGCTTCCATATCTCCGATACTAAATCCCCATTCCTCGGAAAAACCGTCGAGAATCTCAATAATACTTTGAAATGCAAAAGCGCTTGCTCCGCCATACCATGCACTCTGTCGTTCTGTCATCCCGGCCCACTTCCAAGATGCAGCAGAATGTCGACTCAACTGGTAGGATGTCCATACATGCCCGGCTTTGTCCATCTGTTTCCATTCTTTCCTGTCGTTAAAAAGATGGAATGGAGATTTTGGATAGTCGCGATACCAGGCATGATTTAGCGCAATAAAAGTACCAGTCCAGATAGCGGCATGGCTACCCGCAACTATCCATAACCGTGATTTTTTATCCGGAAGTTGAATCGGGTAAGCCGGGTGTATCTCTGCAAACTGTATTAGACTTCGTTTGTTCCGGAGAGATACTTGAAGAGATTGAACAGATGAACTGCCGCTGTTTAGCCAGGTTCCTGATGCCTGAAAACCTTTAATCGAAGGGGCGGATGCCTGGCCAAAAACGTTAAGGTTTGGGAATAGTAAAGCAGCAAGCATTGCTGCAAACATAAAAATCGCAGTCAATTTACTGTGGGGTATCACAGCGGCATCTACGTAATCTTTTACCTTCAGGATATTACAAAATGAACTGCGTCTCAACACTCCGGCGATTAAAAATATTTTGCCCAAAATACAACTATCTGCGTTTGGAATCGAATTTGTTAGTCTTACCAATCTTCCCGAAATTGGTTCCCCGTTACATTATAAAGTATAATCAACTATAAATCATGGATACAGTTATCAAAGAAAGAGTAAATGTCTGGCTGAAAGGAAGCTTCGACCAGGCCACTAAAGACGAGGTATCAAGACTGGAAAAAGAAAACCCCACAGAACTTGTTGATGGCTTTTACCGCAACCTTGAATTTGGTACCGGTGGTCTCAGGGGGATTATGGGTGTAGGCACTAACCGTATGAATAAATATACCGTGGGAATGTCGACTCAGGGTTATGCAAATTACCTGAATCAGACCTATCCGGGTGGTACTGTCAGGGTGGCAATCGCACATGATTCGCGCAACAACGGCCGCATGTTCGCCGAGATTGTTGCCAATGTAATGGCGGCAAATGGTATCAAGGTATTTCTTTTTGAATCGCTGAGACCAACACCGGAACTCTCCTTTGCGATCAGGCATCTCGGCTGCCAGGGTGGGGTGGTTTGCACTGCTTCGCACAATCCCAAAGAATATAACGGTTACAAAGCATATTGGAATGATGGTGGCCAGTTGGTTCCACCACATGATAAAAATGTTATAAAAGAGGTTGATAAAATTACTTCCATCAATGATGTTAAGTGGGATGGTGGTGCTGCTAATATCCAGATTATAGGAAAAGAATTGGACGATGCTTATATAAGTATGGTAAAAGGGCTCTCTGTTTATCCCGATGTAATAAAAAAACAACATGATCTCAAAATCGTTTATACCTCCATTCATGGTACGGGCATAAAGCTGGTTCCACAGGTACTCAAGGAATTTGGATTTACTAACGTGACGATTGTAGAGGAACAGGCAGAACCCGATGGAAATTTTCCAACTGTGGTTTCACCGAATCCCGAAGAACCTGATGCAATGAGCATTGGCCTCAGCAAAGCAAAAGCAATTGATGCGGACATTTTACTGGGAACAGATCCGGATGCAGACAGGGTAGGGATAGCCATAAAAAATAAAAAAGGCGAATGGATACTCATGAATGGCAACCAGACAGCAGTGCTTGCATTCAACTACATGATTGAGGCCCGCAAAGCCAAGGGAATTTCCCAACCAAACGATATGGTTGTTAAGACCATCGTTACAACTGATATGATTGATGAGTTTGCGAAAGCGAATGGAATAAAATGTTACAACGTACTGACCGGTTTCAAGTGGATCGCCGAACTGATTCGTGAAAAAGAAGGTGTCGAAAATTATGTTATCGGCGGAGAAGAAAGTTATGGTTTAATGATCGGCGACAGGTTACGCGACAAAGATGCTGTTTCAGCGGTTGCCCTGCTTTCTGAAATGGCAGCTTATGAAAAAAACCAGGGAAAGATATTGTTTGATAAACTGATCGACTTATATGTTCAATACGGGTTCTACAAAGAACATCTGATTTCTATTACCAAGAAGGGAATGAATGGTCAGCAGGAAATTGCAGAAATGATGGAAAACTTTCGCAGCAATCCGCCGAAGGAGATGAATGGATCAGCTGTCGTTAAATTGCTGGACTACGAATTAAGCAAAGGCAAAAACCTGCAGACCGGCGAGGAATGGAAAATAAATCTTCCGACTTCTAATGTTTTGCAATTTATCCTTGCAGATGGCAGCAAAATATCAGCCCGCCCTTCAGGTACTGAACCAAAGATAAAATTCTATTTCAGCGTAAATACAAAACTAAACTCAGCAGCCGACTACGAAAAAGTGAATGCCGAACTTAAAGCAAGAATCGTAGGACTGCAGTCTTATTTTAAATAATCCAATTTAGTGGTGAGTGGTGAGTGTAGTTGTTGAGTGGTGAATTATGAAATGTCTATTAATTTCCTAACTCAATCACTACACTCACCACTCACCACTTATAAACCTGCCTTAATTTAAAACTTGTTCAGAGATCGTGCCTGTCGTTTTGTGTTTCAGGATCAGTTTCTTTGCTCCATAGTGTGTTAATTCTTCTTTTACCAGGTAATGATCCTTATCGTATTCAACGAGATTGCTGGGTTTTTGAACATTTTCCTGCCCTCTCCAGATTTCGAGTTTTACAGGTTCCCAGGCTTTAGATTTTGCAGATTTATAGGCTGCATCGAGAACAGCATTTACAACATATCCATCATAAAAAGTTTCCTTTGGTGCGCGACCTTCTTCAATGGCATTAAACATGTCCATAAACATGTGGTTATAGCCAAGTTCATTTAATTCGTCGCCTACCGGGAATAACCAGCCGCTGTTGCTTTCAGCTTTTTCGGCAACATAGTTGTCTCCTTTACCGGTTGTAAACATTTCAAAACCTGTCCTGAGAAAGTTGTTGATCCAGATAGTACCTTCCGTACCCATCACTTCGTCACGGAGATCAAGACCTCCTCTGAAGGTCCAGCTAACCTCGAACTGGGCTATTGCTCCATTTTCATATTTCACAAGGCCGATTGCATGATCTTCCGCATCTATAGGTTTTACCTGTGTATCAGCCCAGCACATCACTTCGACCGGCCTGATGTCTTTGCCAATATAACTGCGGGTAATTTCAACACAATGACAACCGAGATCCAGTATACAGCCACCGCCGGCCAGCTCGATGTTCCAGAACCAGTCGCTATGCGGGCCGGGATGCGTTTCACGCGATTTAGCCCAGAGTATCCGACCCAGTGCACCGTTCTTTACACTTTCAAATGCCTTGATAAATTTTGGTGTATAAACAAGATCCTCGAGATAACCATTAAAAATGCCTGCCTCTTCAACAGCCAGTAACATGCGCTTGGCTTCTTCGGCATTACGACCAAGAGGTTTGGTTGTTATAACTGCCTTCTTATGTTTGCAACACAACATAACTGCTTCTTCATGCAGATGGTTTGGCAATGAAATACAAACAACATCCACATCAGGATGTGCAATAGACTCTTCCATGTTGATGGTTACATGTCCGACCTTATAATCTTCTGCGAATTTATTCGCACTTTCCTGTCTCCTCGAATAGATGCTTACGATCTTATCCTTGGATCTGTAACCCTGGATCGAATCAGCATAAAACCGGCCAATAAAACCGGAACCGAGCATTGATAGTTTTCTCATCTTTTGATATGTTTTAAAAACTGATGTCTTTGATTAAAAACAAGTGTTTGTGAAATTAGAATTGCCTTTTCGAGATCAAAAATTTCTCCACTTATTCAGAAACTAAAGATTGACTCTCCGGTTATTCAGAAACAATCATTGATCTCTACGAATTCAGAAGCTAATGACTTCGAATTAACATTTGAAGTCTTCAAAACCAGCTACTGATGCTTTCAAAAACCAGGACCGGATTTTAGCAATCAGTGAAAAATGTGTCTGAGAATAAACTTATAGTGTTTGATCAAGCTGCCGTATGTCTCTTTTCTCCTTGAAAAGAAGTACGAAATATAAAAACACACCTACTGCAATAAATGCAGGCACCATCCATATTCCCAACCAGTTATGTCCCTCACCCACAGCGTAATGATCTACAACAAAACCGGAAAAATATGTCCCGATAAACATACCAAGGCCATAGGTTGCGAAAGTAAAAAGCCCCTGGGCAGCATTTTTGATATTTGCGGAAGCTTTCTTTTCGGTATACATATAACCGGTTACAAAAAAGAAGTCATAACAAATTCCATGAAGCAGAATTCCAGCATAAAGCATCCATTCATTAGCACCTGTATCGCCGTATCCAAATGCAAGATAACGAAGAATCCAGGCTGTCATTCCCAGTAGCAACATATTTTTGACACCTATCCTGTTAAAAAGGAAAGGGATCGCAAGAATAAAGATGCCTTCAGAGATCTGGCCCAGGATCATCTTACCACCAGCGTTTTCCATTCCAATCTCATTCAAAAATTTATTGGCGAATCCATAGTAAAATGAAAGTGGTATACAAACAAGAATTGCAGCAATAAAGAAAATAAGGTAGGGCCTGTTGGTAAATAATACAAAGGCTTCGGTTCCCAAAGACTTAGCTGCCGAAGCTTCTGTTGCTTTCCCCTTTGGAGGTGTATTTGGTAATATGAAACTGAGAAGGCCTAAGAGGGCGGATGCACCGGCCGCCATCAGGAAAGTAGTGTTTGATTTGTCTAATCCATATTTACCGATAAAAATACCCGCTACGATCCAACCTACTGTTCCAAATACTCTTATCCATGGAAATTGTTTACCGGGATCATTCATTTGTCCAAATGCGATACTGTTAGAAAGCGCGATTGTAGGAGTATACATCAGCGCATAAAAAAGTATGATCCAGTAAAAGTTAGAATTATTTGTGATGGTGGATGCATAAAATAAAAGTACTGCTCCGGCCAGGTGAAGAAGTCCCATTATCTTTTGAGCAGCAAAAAAACGATCAGCAACCATTCCCATAAAAAAAGGCGATATCATAGTAGCAATGGCAAATGAACTATATGCTGCCCCGATCTGGACACCGCTTGACTGAAGATTTTCACCCATGTAGGTTCCCATCGTTACATACCATGCCCCCCAGATGAAATATTCCAGGAACATCATCAGGCCCAATAGTACACCAGTGTTTGTCTTCATATTAATTAGTACAGTTTAAGTTAGATTTGAATATATAAACGCATAAATTATTGAAGGCGAAAATTTACGAACAAATTTTCATTATCAATGATGGAAGACGAATTTGATTTATATTGAAGCCGGGCAAAACATTCAAATGAACAATATCTTTCAATACGGAATCGAAACACTTACCATAGAAAAAGTAACAGGTTTGTGCAATGGTTCAATCCAGGGTGTGTTAAGTGATGAGGCCGTAAGAAATATTCTCAAAAGCCAGCTTTATGTAAATTATATCGTTGAAACCAATCAAACGGTTTATGGCATCAATACCGGGTTTGGAATCCTGGCAAATGAACGGATCTCTCCTGAAGACACGAAATTATTACAACATAAAATCCTGCAAAGTCATAGTGTTGGAGTTGGAAAACCGGTTGATCCTGAGATAGCGAGACTGATGATGATTACCAAGGTGCATGCCCTTGCCCGCGGTTATTCCGGGGTAAGACTGGAAACCATAGAACGAATTCTCTGGCATATCGATAATAATATCATTCCCGTGGTCCCTGAAAAAGGTTCCGTGGGAGCTTCCGGCGATCTCGCACCGCTTGCCCACCTTTTTCTGCCATTGATTGGTCTTGGTGAATGTATCGAATACAATATATCGACCAGGTCAGCATCTACGGCAAAGCGATCAAAATCTTTCCTGGATAGCTATGAGCTGGCGCCACTCCAGCTTGGGCCAAAAGAAGGGCTGGCACTGATAAACGGAACACAGTTCATACTTGCATTCGCAATTAAGGGTGTGCAACGTATGCTGAATTGCCTGGAAGCAGCTGACATCATTGGGTCGATGAGCCTGGAGGCGCTATCGGGCACAAAAGCACCGTTCGATGAAAGACTTCATGCATTGAGACCTTTTAAGGGAACCATCCATGTAGCTAAACGTTTGCGTCACCTTCTTGAAGGTTCGGAGATCATGCAAAGCCATGTTGATTGCGGCCGGGTGCAGGATCCATATTCACTGCGATGTATACCCCAGGTGCATGGGGCTTCAAGAAATGCCTGGGCACATCTCAAAGAACTGACAGAAATAGAATTAAATGCCGTAACAGATAATCCTATCATTTTTGATGAAAACACAACCATCAGCGGAGGCAATTTTCATGGCCAGCCTTTGGCCCTTCCGCTCGACTATGCCTGTTTCGCAGCCGCGGAAATTGGAAATATCAGCGACAGGAGATGTTACCTGTTGCTTGAGGGCAAATGGGGACTGCCTATGTTATTGATGAGAAAAGTGGGGCTTAACAGCGGATTCATGATACCCCAATACACAACTGCAGCACTGGTTACGGAAAATAAAACTTTGTGTTTCCCGGCCAGCGCCGATAGCATACCTACCTCACTGGGACAGGAAGATCATGTGAGTATGGGAAGTATCAGTGGCCGCAAATTAAACCAGGTGCTGGACAATCTTGAGTACATACTTGCCATTGAGTTGCTGACTTCCTGCCAGGCCATAGAGTTTCGCAGGCCATTAAAAAGCAGTCTTTTACTTGAAGCTGCGCATGAGCATGTACGTGAGACAGTAAGTTTTGCTGAAGAGGACAGGGTCTTCTCAGATGATATTAATAAAATAACGGCAATGATCAGTGATTTTTCGTTTGTGAATTATGTAAACCAGGTTGCGACAAGGAACAATATAATCTTAGATTAATGCAAACAAAATATGACCCGGTTAAATACCGGACTCCAACCGGAACCACCCTTAATTGTAAAGGATGGATACAGGAAGCAGCATTAAGAATGTTATTAAACAACCTGGATCCTGCTGTGGCTGAAAGGCCGGACGATCTGATTGTTTATGGTGGTCGTGGTAAGGCAGCCAGGAATTTCGAAGCATTGGACCTGATCATCAGTTCGCTTAAAAAACTTGAAAATGATGAATCGCTGCTTATCCAAAGTGGTAAGCCGGTAGCCATCATGAAAACCCATGCGAACAGTCCGCGTATATTAATAAGTAATTCCCAACTCGTGCCTAACTGGGCAAACTGGAAACATTTTGATGAGCTTGAAAAAAAAGGCCTGATGATGTACGGCCAAATGACTGCCGGTTCCTGGATCTATATCGGGTCACAGGGAATTGTTCAGGGCACCTATGAAACCTATGCTGCCATTGCAGATAAACATTTCAATGGCAGTTTGAAAGGCACCATTCATGTAACTGCAGGACTCGGAGGTATGGGTGGAGCACAACCACTTGCAATTACTATGAATGGCGGAGTAGCACTGATTGCTGAGGTTGAAAAGTGGCGGATTGAAAAAAGACTGCAGACCAGGTATTGTGATCTAATGATTGAAGACATTGATGAAGCCATTGACAAGGCGGTTGAATCGAAAAAAAACAATTTGCCTTTGTCAATCGGGGTTGTTTCTAACGCAGTCGATTTGTTGCAACGGCTATTTGAACGAAAAATCGTTCCAGATACCTGTACCGACCAGACTTCTGCCCATGATCCACTTATTGGATACTGGCCTCATGAAATTAAACCGGAAGCTGCCCGGGTGTTAAGATCTGCCGATCCCGATAAATATCTTGAACTCGCATACCGTTCGATGTACAGGCATGTTGAGCTGATCCTTGAGCTGCAGCAGGCTGGCGCTGTTTGTTTTGATTATGGAAACAATATCCGCGCAAGGGCAGCTGAAAAAGGACTTCCTAATGCCTTTGGTTTCCCTGGTTTTGTGCCCGCCTATATCAGACCTCTTTTTTGTGAGGGCAAAGGTCCTTTCCGCTGGGCGGCGTTAAGTGGTGACCCGGCTGATATTGCTGTTACGGATGATGTTATCAGGAATTTATTTCCGCAGAACAAATCACTGATCCGCTGGCTTGATCTTGCGAAAGAAAAGATAGCTTTCCAGGGTCTTCCCGCGCGGATCTGCTGGCTGGGACAAGGTGAACGCGAAATCGCCGGGCTTGCTTTTAACGAACTGGTGAAAAACGGCAAAGTAAAAGCACCTATCGTGATTGGGCGGGATCATCTTGACACCGGTTCGGTTGCATCACCAAACCGGGAAACGGAATCAATGCTGGATGGTAGCGATGCGGTGGCCGACTGGCCGATACTCAACGCACTGTTAAGCACTGCAGGAGGGGCCAGCTGGGTTAGCCTTCACCATGGGGGTGGGGTAGGAATGGGCTATAGCATCCATGCAGGGATGGTAATAGTTGCCGACGGTACTGAAGAAGCTGCGGCGAGATTAAGCCGAGTACTCAGGAATGATCCAGGGATTGGTGTAATTCGTCATGCCGACGCCGGTTACGATGAAGCTAAAGCGACAGCGTTGAAGCATTCGCTTGGTCTTTAACACACTATTGTTCATTTGAAAACTGACTTTATCTGGTCCATAGCTTTAATTAATCCTAAGGTGCTGGATAACTTGCATGCTCCCAGACTTCTGAATTTATTCTGCGTCCCTTGAATTTTTGAGCTTTATACTCTCAGATCTTTTACGCAGGCGCATGTTTAACAGTTCGACAACCAGCGAGAACGCTATCATGGTATAGATATAACTCTTGTTGATTTCCTGGTGAAATCCTTCGGCGACAAGCATAATACCGATAGCTATCAGGAAAGCAAGGGCAAGCATCTGAAGTGTCGGGTTTCTATTGATGAACCGGCTTATTGCCCCGCTAAAAGCGATCATAATACCGATAGATATCACTACCGCAATAATCATAATAAACACCTCATCAACAAGGCCGATCGCAGTTAATATGGAATCGAAAGAAAATACAGCATCTATCAACACAATTTGTAGCACCACATTTGCAAACCCGGTATAGACCGGTTTAACTCCATCTTCGGGTGCTGACTTCTCCAGTTTGTGGTGTATCTCAAGCGTGCTTTTTGCGATCAGGAAAATACCACCAGCCATCAAAATGAGATCCTTCCAGGAAATGCCAATCGACTCGCCATCTTTTTTGATGAAGGGAATAGTGAACAACGGTTCGGTGAGCCGCATAATCCAGGTTATTGCCAGTAACAACAGGATCCTGAAAGCCATAGCCAGCAATAATCCCATAGTTCTTGCCCGCTTTTGCTGATCGGGTTGAAGCTTATCGGAAATAATAGAGATAAAGATGATGTTATCAACACCCAATACAATTTCAAGAAAAGTAAGTGTCAGCAGGCTGATCCATATGGCCGGGTCCGAAAAATCTGGTATCTCCATCCTTTTATTATTTAACTGATATTATTTAACTGATTGAAACTTAAAATCTATGCCATCTAAGTACATAAGTTCCCGGTTGCCGCGAGCTTTTTGAGTACTTTAAAGATTGCAAATATATTAAAACAACAACTGTAAAGGGAGGGTGAAGTATGTTTGTAATGAATATTAACTTTCTCAGAAAAATATTTTAATGAAAGCGGCGACTGTACATGAAATTAAGCAGGAACTGATCCACCTTCAACCTGCCAGGCTAACTGAAATATGTTTACGTCTTGCCAAATTCAAAAAAGAAAACAAAGAATTAATAAGCTACCTCTTATTTGAAGCAGGCGATGAAAACGACTATATACGTTCGGTAAAAAATGAAATGGATGAAATGTTTGTTGAGATCAACCAATCAAATATCTACTATACAAAAAAAATGCTTAGGAAAATATTAAGAATAACTAACAAGCATATTCGTTATATATCCGGAAAAACAGCAGAAGTAGAACTTTTGATTTATTTTCTACGGAAAATAAAGGAAACAAAGATTCCCTTGCAGAAAAGTGTTTTATTGGCAAATATCTACAATGGCCAGCAAAAAAAAGTTGAAAAACTGATCACGGGACTTCATGAAGATCTGCAGCATGATTATCTTCAACAGATGGAATTAATCTGATAATGTCAACAACGATCCTGACAAATATTAAATCACTTGTAAACTGCCGGACAGAAAATCAACTGTTGCGTGGGGCCGGGCTTTCGAACCTGCCCTGTATTGACAACGCTTACCTCGTGATTGAAGATGATGAAATTGCTTCTTTCGGACAGATGGTCGATCTGAATTATTCAAACCCTGCGGAAATTACCGATCTGAAAGGGCGCATGGTTTTGCCATCCTGGTGCGATAGTCATACTCACCTGGTTTTTACGGGTAGCCGGGAAAATGAATTTGTTGATAAAATAAAAGGACTGAGCTACGCTGAAATCGCAGCCAAAGGCGGTGGCATCCTGAATTCAGCGCGGATATTAAACGATACCAGTGAACAGACATTATACGAAGCCGCAAAAAGACGTCTGTTTGAAATAGCAAAACTTGGAACCGGAGCTGTTGAAATAAAAAGCGGTTATGGATTAACGGTAGACGGTGAATTGAAGATGCTGAGGGTGATTCAAAGACTAAAGCGGGAAAGCAACCTGCTTATTAAGTCTACTTTCCTGGCAGCACATACTTACCCGCCGGCATATAAAAACGATCACCAGGCATATATAGGATTGATCGTAGATGAAATGCTGCCTGTGATAGCAGCAGAAAAGCTGGCCGACTACATAGATGTTTTCTGCGAGTCAGGTTTTTTTTCACCAGAAGAAACAGAGCAGATTTGCCGGGCCGGAATGGCATATGGACTCAAACCCAAAATACACGCAAACCAGTTAAATCTCTCCGGCGGTGTTGAGACCGGCATAAAGCTTGATGCGTTATCGGTTGATCACCTGGAAACAATGAGTGAAAAGCTGATCCGCGCCCTGGCGGACTCGACAACCATAGGCACGCTTTTACCAGGCGCGGCATTTTTCCTTGGAATGCGGGTGGGAACCGCACGTCAAATGATTGATGCAGGTTGCGCAATAGCCCTTGCCTCCGACTATAATCCGGGTTCAAGCCCAAGCGGAAACATGAACCTGGTTTTATCGCTGGCTTGTATTCAAATGAAATTATTACCGGAGGAAGCCATCAATGCTGCCACCCTGAACGGGGCATTTGCAATGGAAGTTGAGAAGCTGGCCGGATCTATTACAGCTGGCAAAAAGGCGAACCTGATTATCACAGAAAGAATTCCTTCTTTAGGATATTTACCTTATTCTTTTGGTTCTAACCTGATACACCAGGCAATAGTATCCGGAAAACCGGTAGATCCCTGAGATTTCGATGGCTAATGTTCAGGAATATGTTATAATTTAAACATTGAAAAAGGGAAATTCAGCCATTGAAAAGTGAATAATAATAATTGTACCAACTAAAAAAAATCGCATGATACATTTCAAGTTTTATAAAAAGCAGGATGTATTATATCACACAAAGATCCGGAGATTTGAAACCAAGCTGGGGGAGGAAATACATTGTGTTGAGGGTACCGGCACACTTGAAAAAATGATCAGCGAATCCCACTGTAAATATGTAGTTTTTGGAATTCCTGAAGATATCGGTGTACGGGCGAATGAAGGCACAGGTGGTACCGATTCAATATGGACCCCTTTTCTAACCGCTTTCCTGAACATCCAGAGCAATGATTTTTTATCGGGTGATGATATCATGCTCATGGGCCATTTTGATTTCGGCGATATCAAATTTCTTATCGAACAAAACGCACATAGTTACGAAGAAAAAGTGGACGCTTACAGGCATGCAGTACATGTGATAGATGAAGAAGTGGAAAGCCTGGTGAAAGTAATCACCTCTCTCAACAAGATCCCCATCGCTATAGGAGGCGGACACAATAATTCATACCCTCTTATAAAAGGTGCCGCAAAAGGTTTATATAAATCAGGACTGATACCACTCGCCCAGATTAACGCAGTGAATCTTGACGCACATGCTGATTTCCGGCCGATTGAGGGAAGACATAGCGGTAATGGTTTCCGGTATGCCGAAGAAGATGGTTTCCTCGAGAAATACTGTATAATAGGGTTACAGGAGAATTATCTTCCCCAGAACGTTTGGCTGGATATAGCAAACAATCCATTTATGGATTTCATTACCTATGAAGATATTTTTGTCCGCGAAAAAAGAAATTTTATCCAGGCAGTAGCACATGCCACCAGCTATATGGAAGATAATTTCACAGGCATCGAAGTTGATCTTGATTGTGTTGAAGGAGTCCTGTCGAGCGCAGAAACACCCAGTGGTATATCATCAAGGGATGCCAGGCAATATGTAACTTTTACAGCCAGTAATCTGAAAGTGGCTTATCTCCATATTTGTGAGGGTGCTGTACAACTCAATGATGGCAGAAAATCCGAAACAACCGGTAAACTTATCACTTACCTGGTAACCGATTTCATAAAAAGCCGGGATGCTTTGGAGGATTCAGAAAGAAATACCAAGGCTGATCACAGACTGCACTTGCTTTGACTGGTCGCTGTAAGCGGCACTCACTTCAAGGGGTCCGAGTGCAAAATTATATCCCATGGACAAAGCATGGCCGGAGAGAAATGCAGGTCTCTGCAACACATTGTCTTTACTGATAAAATTATTGACCAATCCGTTTGATCGGGCAATGATGAAAAGATTATTGAATAACTGGAAACGGTAACCGATTTGTAAAGCGGCAACACTTGGAGTATAAACAGCTGCTTCATCGAGACCCGCAAATGTTATCTGGTTCCTGAAAAGACTATACATCCCACCAATAATAAAATCATTTAAGATATTCTGGTTATAGCCGAAATTAATTCCGCCCTGGAAATTTGTAAACAAGGTTGACCGGCGACTCAGGGTCAAATAGGCCTCGACGTTAAGCTTTGCCTGTTGAAAATTTGAATAGGAGATACCAAATGAATCAAGATTGCCCACCGGCACACCTTCTGAATAAAATGTTATATCGGGAGACTGGTTATAAATGAGTCCGAACTCACCATTTATCTTCCATCCCCGCCTGGGATAAATTGACCTGTCAAGTGTGTTGACCCCGAAGTATCCATATGTTGTTAAAAATTCATTTTTGCCATCGAGTTCAAAGCTTGATTGAATAGATGGATTATAATGTATCCATTCATATCTTGTACCGGCCCCCAGTGTATATTTCCTGCTGGTTGAATGTTCCATTTTTGCATCGCCTTTAAACAGGTGCATTTTATACAGTCCATCCCGTTTATAGTTCTGATAGGTGTTCATATCGAACCTTTCATATTGGGTTCCAAGTATCAGAGCAACATTTTTCCCACGGCCAAGGTATTGAAGGTGCTCCGCCCTCGCACGGAAAGTTTCGCCCAGGTTTACTGTAACAAGGCTACGGGAATGAGGTAAAAAAAAGTTCCTGCTGGTAAGATTCAGCAGTAAACCTATACCTGTAAACTGGGTATAATGTATCCCTACCTTCGCAAAAGTCCTGGGATTTTCGACGACATCAATAATAATTTTAACGGAACCATCTGGCAAGGATTCCAGGCGGTATACGATGCGACTATAATAGCGGGTGCCGAAGACCCTCCTGATCATGTTTGAAACACGGGCTGTCGTATAAAACTTGTTTTCATAGAACCCCATCATATGTTGGAAAAAGTCCTTTGTTGTTTTATCGAGGCCATTAATCTCAATGTCTGAAATTTTGAGGGAATCAATAACGGGCAACCTGTTTTTGGCAATTACCGGAACTCCATAAATCTCGTTAAGGCTGTCGGCAAGACGTTTTAACGCCGGGTACATTTTACGGCCTTCTTCAAGCCCAATTTCCAGTAATTCTTCTGAGCGGCTGAAACTCCCGGCATTATAATTTTCAATAGGGTGGGTTATATACATATCTGTAGACTCCACCTCTTTTTTATTGTCTTCGGATTCCTTGAAAAATGCAATCTGCATTAGTATCTGGATAGCATTTGTCACTTTTTCTTTTGGCAATAAGCCCAGAGCCACATTAGACCCAATAACATAGTCAGCTCCCATTTCGCGTACATCCCGAACAGGGAAGTTTCTTACTACTCCGCCGTCAACAAGCTTACGGCCGTTGTGCTCAACGGCAGTAAAAACTGAAGGAATCGCCATGCTTGCACGAACGGCAGTGACAATCTCACCACTGTCAAGTATAACGGTTTCACCTGTGGCGATATCCGCACCAATACATTTAAAGGGGATCGAAAAATCTGAAAATTTCTTGATATTATAGACAGGGAAAAACAGTTCGGAAAACTTCAGCCATAATTCTTCACCTTCCAGTACACCACTTGGTAAACGAAATCCATGATTCACCCAGGGTAACTCAATGGCATATTTTCCATACTCATCTTTTTCTTCAATGATCAAAGCTTTCAGGGAAGCCTGGTTTGAAAGAAGTATATCCCAATCGATTTTCCTCGCCAGTTTTTCAATGGAATCTGCAGAATATCCAATAGCGTAAAGGCTTCCGATTATACTGCCCATGCTTGTACCTGTGATGTAGTCAACTTTGAGGCCCGCGCTGTCAATGGCTTTCAGGATGCCGATATGTGCGAGGCCCTTGGCACCTCCACCGCTTAAGGCCACACCGATTTTTGGCCGTACACGGATGTCCTGACCATTCACGGGGCTATAAGCCAGGAAGATGAGCAGGGTAATCACAATATAGTCCAGCCTGAATTTGGTTAGTGACAAAGTTTTCAGATTAGTAATGATTAATCAACAAGATGCCACAGGTACTCTGAATGGTTGTCACATTAATTATTAACTCCCAGCTCGGTTTCCAGCTCCATTATCTTCTCAAAAACTTTTTCATAATCTTTATTCAGCGATTCAATTTCCTGCGAAGCTTTTTTATAACCCGATTCTGCCACAACAAATTTGTTGCGGTCAGCATAAACTTCGGGCGAAGCCAGGTCTGCTTCAAATTTTAATTTCGTTTTATTCAGTTCACCAAGCTTTTCTTCGAGTTGTTGGAAAAGTTTTTGTTGTCTTTGTAATTCTTTTTTTGCATCCTTGTTTATAGGAGCCTGTGGTTGGGCAACCGGTTTAGTTGCCGCAGGCGCAGGGGCAGTATTTTCTTTTTTTGCTACTATATCCTGCTGAGGCTGTTTCCGGGAGTCATTATCGTCCTTTTTTTTTGATTCACTTTTTGCTGAGGCCTGTTGAGCTTTTTTCATCCGCTCTTTCCACTCAACCCATTCTTCATAGCCACCATCAAATTCCTTTATTTGCTGGTCAACAATTTCCCAGATCTTATTGGCCGTTTTGGAAACAAAATAACGATCATGACTCACCAGGATAATACTGCCCTGGTATTTATTGAGTGCACCGATTAACAAATCACAGGAGTGCATATCGAGGTGATTCGTCGGCTCATCGAGCATAAGGAAATTTGCCTTGCTTACGATGGTTTTTGCAAGTGCAACCCGGGCCTTTTCACCACCACTTAATACTTTGATCTTTTTTTCAACATCATCTCCGCTGAAAAGAAAACATCCTAACAAGGTTCTTAATTCCTGGTCAGTTCGTTGACTTCCACATTCCTTCATTTCCTCAATAACGGTATTATTTACATTCAAAGCTTCCAGCTGGTGTTGCGCATAAAAACTTTCCTCAACATTGTGTCCCCACTTGCGTTCACCATTATAAGTTTCAACACCAGCTATAATTCGTAGCATGGTAGACTTGCCTTTTCCGTTCGCACCGATCAATGCAATCTTATCACCACGGTCTATATAGGCCGATGCATCTTTGATGATTACATTATCACCAAATGATTTATTAATGTGCTTCAGCTCGCACAATACTTTACCGGGTATCTTATCAACCTGAAAGTTGATTTTAAGATCCGGTCTTTCGATCTGTACATCTTCAATGCGATCGATCTTATCGAGTCGCTTCATGGCACTCTGGGCCGCTGCAGCTTTGGATGCTTTCGCACGGAACCTTTCTATAAATCTTTCCTGTTGTTTAATATAATCCTGCTGGTTTTCAAAGGCCCGCTGCTGAAGCTCAACACGCATTTCCTTTTCAGCCTCATAATATTCATAGTTACCACTATAAATATGTAGTTCCCTTTGATATACTTCCACGATTTTGGTAACCATCCGGTTTAGGAAATATTTATCGTGACTTACAATTACCACTGAACCCTGGTAATGCAACAGGTATTTTTCAAGCCATTCTATAGAAGGAAGATCAAGGTGATTCGTCGGCTCATCGAGCAATAAAAGATCGGGTTCCTGCAGGATCATTTTAGCAAGAAGCACACGCATCCTCCAACCCCCGCTGAACTCCCGGAAGGGTCGTTTAAGATCTGCATTTGGAAAACCGAGCCCCTGGAGAACTTCTTCGGTTTTATGATGAATATTATATCCATCAAGGGTTTCCATTTCATGAAGCTTGTCGGTATACTGGATCAATAATTCTTCCTCCTCCGGTTTGCCTGCACTCTGTTCAAGCTGCTTGCCGATTACTTCTATTTCGTGTTCAAGCTTTAGCACCTTCTCAAAGGCGCCGAGGGCAACTTCAAAAATAGAATCCGCGGTATCGAAGCTTAGGAGATCCTGGTGCAGATAACCTATAGACGTATTTTTACTGCGTTCTACCGTACCTGCCGAAGGAGAGTATTGACCTACCAATAATTTAAGTAAAGTAGATTTGCCTGTTCCGTTAAAACCTATTAGTCCGATCCTTTCGTTTGGCTGAATATGCCAGGTGGCATCTTCAATTAAAACACGGGCTCCAAATTCAAAAGTCACATTAGTTAATCCTGCGAGCATAAAACAAATTAGCAATTATAAAATTCACAAAATAGCGAATAAGACTGGCTGCGTCCAGTGCATCACCCAGCTTAATCCTTAGAATTTGCAAAAATACTGATAAACACCTAAGCGGCACGAATTTAAACGGCAATCCACTAACTTTACGAAAATCCCAGGGGAAATGAAAAAAGTCGTCTTAATCGTTGTTGTTCTTGTAATTGCAGCTTTTGCTACCTACTTGTTCAGGCAAAATAAATCTGATGAGCCAAAGGCAGAAAAACCTAAACCGCTTAGCCTTGGTCAAAAGTCCGGCGCTTTCAACGATTCTTTTAATGAACTGCTGACTGCCTATTTCTCTGTAAAAGATGCACTTGTTGAAAGTGACACGGTTAAAGCAAATGCAGCTGCCGTAAATCTCGCTATAGCGTCCGAATCACTAAAAACGGATGAAATCACCGGTGATTCAACCGGGATGATCAAAGCAACAGCTAAAAACTTCGCCGGGACCATTACCGGGTCAGCTCTTGGCCTGAAAGGCGAGAAAAATATTGAAAATAAAAGACAGGAATTTGAAATGATTTCGGATGCCTTATGGAGTCTTACCAGGACGGTGAAATACGAAGGTCAGAAAGTATATTATCAATTCTGTCCAATGGCCTTTGATAATAAAGGGGCCTATTGGTTAAGCAAGGATGCAAATATCCGCAATCCATATTTCGGTGACAAGATGCTTACCTGTGGTAGCACCCAGGATTCACTCGAATACAAGAATTGATAAGTTGTCGACATTCGTCAATAGTAATCATTCGTCAATAGTAAACATTTGTTCAGTTGTAAACATTTGTTCAGTTGTAAACATTTGTCTAGTTGTAAACATTTGTCCAGTTGTAAACATTTTGTGATAGTCAATATCCGGACAGTTAACAACACTCGTTCGAAAGTCAATATCTGGCATTAAACAACATGTGGTCGATACTCAATATTTGGCATTAAATAACATCCGTCCTGGCGTCAACATTTGTCCAGTTATCAACATTAATCTGATAGTCAACATTCGTTACTGTCTGACTGTTAGCCTGCAATTGAAACAATCTCAATATTGTTCATGCGAAAAGTTTTTAATGAGGTCTCAGTAGATGAATCAACGCTAAAATTTTCCGTAAGTTCTGGTATGACCAGGATGTTCATTGTTATTAATATTGTTTTATCCTGCCTTTCCTTGAACCGGGCGGCCGCCGGTCAGTTTGTCGACGACCAGGTTGTCTCCGCAAAAGTTGCAAGCGTCAGTGCAGCTTCTTCAAAAGTTCCCAGCGCCAGTTCAGTCTCCACAAAAGATGCCAACGACGGCGCAGCTTCTCCAGAATTTGCGGGCTGCGAAGCAATCCCCGAACAATCTCCCGACAGAGAAGAAGCCTCCGAACAATCTCACGACAACGAAGCAGCCTCCGAACAGTCTCACGACAACGAAGAAGCCACCAAACAATCTCCCGTCGGCGAATTAACTACAGATCCGATCCCCGGACATCAAACCGCAAAGTGGAAACCCACTCAAAATAAGTTCACATTGAGTGGATATGTTCGTGATTCATTATCAGCTGAGTCATTAATCGGCGCATCCATAGTTGTAAATGGAAGCGGAAAAGGAGTTAACAGTAACAACTACGGTTTTTATTCTATCACGCTGGATGAAGGCAAATACCAGATCATGGTTTCTTTCGCCGGCTATCAATCCAGGATGATTGAAGCAGATCTGAAACAGAACCTTGTATACAATTTCCAGTTGGTCCCGCAGGGCTACCTGGAAGAAGTAATCGTTTCTTCCAAAAAAAGAGATGCGAATGTAAAAAGTTCGCAAATGGGAAGAATTGACCTTTCCATCAACCAGATCAAATCGGTACCCGTATTGATGGGGGAGACAGACATTTTAAAAACACTTCAGCTTTTACCGGGAGTAAGAAATGCCGGTGAAGGCAATACCGGTTTATATGTACGTGGGGGAGGGCCAGACCAAAACCTGATATTACTTGACGATGCCATCGTTTATAATACCGGCCACCTTTTCGGTTTCTTTTCGATTTTTAATGCAGACGCTATCAAAAACACATCCCTGATAAAAGGTGGTATGCCGCCTCAATATGGCGGCAGGTTATCTTCTGTGCTGGACGTAGCCATGAAAGAAGGTAACATGAAGAAAATGGAAGTCGACGGTGGACTGGGGCTGATCGCATCAAGGCTTTCGATCCAGGGACCGATCCTGAAAGACAAAGCATCGTTTATTGTTTCGGGCAGGCGCACCTATATTGATGTACTGACAAAGCCTTTTATTCCAAAGTCTAATGCCGCTTATGGCTCGGGTTATTATTTCTATGATCTGAACACAAAAGTCAATTATAAATTCTCGGACCGTGATCGTCTTTATCTCAGCGGTTATTTTGGTCGTGATGTATTTAATTTCAGGAATTCCGAACGTGGATTTAAGGCCGACATACCCTGGGGCAACGCAACAGGCACATTAAGATGGAACCATGTTTTCAATCGAAAGCTTTTTGCAAATACAACAGCCGTTTATAACAGCTATAATTTTTCATTCGGAGCCACACAAAATGACTTTGAAATAAAACTGTCTTCCGGTATCAGGGATGTTGGTGTTAAACTCGACCTCGATTATTATCCTGCACCACAGCATAAACTGAAGTTTGGTGGAATTGCTACTTATCATACGTTTATTCCAAATGTGTTAAGCGGCCGTCAGGGAGAAAATGAATTCAAGCCGGAAAATGTCAATAAAAAATATGCCCTTGAAACGGGGGTTTATATCCAGGACGATTGGGAGATAAGTGATAAACTTCAGCTAAATGCAGGCCTGCGCTATAGCACATTTAGCCAGCTGGGTCCGCACACAATCTATGAAAAGGATGCTAACGGAAACCATATTGATAGTACCGTTTACAATAGTGGTGTAGTGAAAACCTACGGAGGACCTGAACCAAGGCTTTCGTTACGGTATGCAATAAACGAAGAAACTTCTGTGAAAGCAGCAGTGTCGCGCAATCTTCAATATATACATCTGGTCAGTAATGCGGGTTCAACTTTACCAACAGACCTTTGGGTACCCAGCACCTACCGGGTTCTGCCCCAAAAAAGCTGGCTCTATGCGATTGGATTATTCAAAAACTTCGACAACAACCTCTTCGAAACTTCGGTTGAACTTTATTATAAAAATATGGAGAACCAGATCGAGTACGGTGAAGGCTACACACCTTCATTAACCGATCCGGAAGAGGAATTTGTATTCGGAAGGGGCTGGAGTTATGGTTCTGAATTTTTCATTAATAAAGCAAAAGGCAAACTGACCGGTTGGATCGGCTATACGCTTTCATGGACCAGGAGAAAATTTCCTCAATTAAACGGGGGTGAAACCTATTATGCAAAGTTTGACAGGCGTCATGATTTGTCTGTAGTTGGCATGTATGAATTGAGCAAGAAGTGGAAATTCTCTGCAGTATTTGTTTATGGTACCGGTAATGCCACAACGCTGCCGGAAAGATTTTACCTGGTGAACGGAGTATTAACCCAGGAGTATAGTAAACTCAACCAATACCGTCTTCCTGCTTACCACCGCCTTGATTTTTCGGCAACACTCACGCCACAGAATCGTGAGAATAAAAAGCTCAAAACGAGCTGGGTTTTTAGTATTTACAACGCATACAGCCGGTATAATCCTTATTTTATTTATTTCGACCAGACGGGTACTGCAACTTCCGGTGATCTGAAAATTGAAGCGCTGAAGGTTTCGCTATTTCCAATTATTCCGGCGGTTACGTGGAACTTTAAATTTTAGCGATTGTTTTATTAATTTATCAGCATTATTATGCAACAGTTTTTGGTCGCTTCTTCGCACCGTTGGGAGCAGGATTGTGCCTTTTTGCGGCTGTGTCCCGTGGTTAATACCTTTCGTTATGCCGTTATTTGTTCTTGTCTCCGATCGGCTTTTTTTGCCCGGATCAGCTTTGTTAGGGTTTCTTCAAGTGCTGGTTGCAGTATCGCCCTGATCGGCTTCAGTAACTCCGACCACGGTACGAAGGCCGCGCAAAGGCACAATCCCGCTCCCAACTAGCTCATCCACTTGGGGGAATATCATACTAGTCATAGCAATTCTTAAGAGTCCGCTATAGCAGGTTCCTTGTCCCATCATTCAATCAGCATCAAATCATGTGTATTAGCCAATCACTTATTTAGCGATAGAAGACAAATGAGTTGATATTCGGTTTTGCAATTCCCTGCCCGATCTATATTCAAACCAATCTGACATTCGATTGGAGGAGATAACGCAGCCATCCGCAAAAAAACGCCGCGTGCAAATGCTGCCACCCGCAAACGCTGCCACCCGCAAAAACTACTACTTGCAAAGGCAGCACCCGATAACGCTGCCACGTGTAAAAGCTGCGTTCGCAAACGATAATCACAGCCACCCGCAAACACTAAATCAGTACTGCGCTGAATCAT
>NZ_DATHKG010000063.1:0-2164 GCF_035489435.1 Flavitalea sp. | reverse complement strand
ACAGGCATACCGTTTACAACTGGAAAAGGGACGCATTACCATTACCGCCAATGCAGGTCCGGGTTTGTTTTACGGCGTGCAGACACTTATCCAATTACTGCAACCAGGGAACGGTAAAGCCTGGTTTTCCGGAGGTCGGATCACCGACTGGCCTGATATGGACCTGCGCATGATCTACTGGGATGATGCACATCACCTGGAGCGGCTGGATGCCATGAAACGTGCTATCCTTCAGGCAAGCTATTACAAGATCAATGCATTCACGCTGAAGCTGGAGGGACATTTTCAATTCACCGGGGCAAAACCGATTGTTGAGCCATATGCATACACACCTGCGGAATTTCAGGAGCTTACCGATTACGCGAAGGCGCACTACGTGGAACTGGTGCCCTACATTGATGCCCCTGCGCACATTTCATTTATTTTAAAACATCCTGAATATAAGAGCCTGAGGGCATTTCCCAATTCGAACTATGAATTCAGTGTCATTGATCCCAAAGCAGATGAATTACTGCTGGGTATGTTCGATGACCTGATGAGAGCCAACAAAGGAGGCAAATATATTTTGCTCTCCACAGATGAAGCCTATTATGTGGGCAAATCGGAAAGTGAAAAAAAGCGTGCAGATGCATTGGGAGGCAATGGAAAACTCCTGGCGGAATACATTACAAGGATTGCGAACAAACTACACGAGAAAGGCCGTACCATAATTATATGGGCCGAGTACCCGCTTAAGAAAACAGATATCAATTCGCTTCCGTCGCACATCGTTAATGGCGTATATAATAGTGAATGGGCGCCAATTATTAAGTCAAATGGAATGCGGCAGTTAATTTATACTTCCATACAGGGGGTAGAGCCATTATTTCCCAATTACGAGAAACAGCCGGTAAAAAAATTGAAACGCAATGACTCATTGGCACTTACAGATGATGAAGAACAGCAGGGCGAATTAAAAAGAGGAAGGGTGGGAGAAGTGTTGCATGGAATTACTTCGACCATCGCTGATGGCAAGGCCGATTTAATGGGCGTGATCGTTGCTGCCTGGGGTGATGCAGGGTTAAACCCGGAAACATTCTGGTTAGGATATGCTGCAGGTGCAGCTCCCGGCTGGAATAACAAGTCAATGACTCCCGAGGATCTCAGCAAGCGGTTTTATAATTCTTTCTATGGCTCAAATACCGTTCACATGGATAGTATTTACAGCCTGTTAAGTTCGCAGTCAGACTTCTGGGATAAAAGTTGGGATTGGCAAGCTTCCGATTGGCGCACTCCTATACTCGGAAATTCTTACAAAATATTTGATACGGCAAAACCGGTAAAGGATCAGACACTGCCTTTACTTCCCGTTCCTTCTGCTATTGATCTTACCTTAAACAGCGACTGGAACAATATCAATAAAGAAAGACTACAGCTTGCGGAAAAATACATGAAAGACAATGACAATCTGATGCGTCTGTTGCACGAAAATCTGATCAGCATTGATTATCAGCATTACAATCTGCAGGTACTCAAATCTGTTGCGCAGTTGTGCCGCCAGAATCTCAACCTGTTGCTCGATCTCAAAACCGTGAATGAATTCCTTACACTTGCCTCCAAAACAGCAACCACAGCACCGTCAGTTTCTGTTTCACTTATCGACCAGGCATTAGACCGGGTAAAAAAGATTAGAGATGAGCGCAATGAAATGCTGCAGTCTGTCACACATGTATGGTACAGAGATTGGTTTCCCCGCGTAAGTGAAGCAAACGGACGAAAATTTCTTGACCAGGTAGATGACATAAAAGATCATCAGCCGGTCCGTACGGTGGATATGAGTTATTTAATATACCGGCAATTAAAATATCCTATAGAGAAATGGTCAAAGGATGTACTTGATGCAAGGAACGGGTTTGCGAAGAAGAATAATCTGCCGGAAAGGACTGAGCAAATCGCCTGGGAGAAGTATTAGTAATTGAATTGACAGAAACATTCTATTGGTTTAAAAAACAATTATGCGGACAACTTATTTTTTAATTCTTACTATTTTAAATAGTTTATTTCTCACTGAGGTTCATTCCCAGGATAAGGGAAAATCGTTACTGCCCGTACCGCGGCAATTGGCGCTTACTGATGAACGTTATGTGCTTGATGACAGCTGGTCGGTTGTTGCTGCAAAGAATAT
>NZ_DATHKG010000062.1:0-3588 GCF_035489435.1 Flavitalea sp. | reverse complement strand
AGTTCCATTTATGCCCGTCAACATGGATGAATACAAAGAAAAACAACGGAAACAACAAATAGCTACCTTAGAAAAAAAACTCGCTAAATTAACAAACCAAGCAGCATGATTGAGCTCGGTGAAAGAAGTTATATAAAAGTTGTAAGTGGTTAGCGGCGAGTTGTAAGTGGTGAGTGGAGTTATGTGAGTGATGAGTTGTGCTTATTGAACGAAGAAGTATAAAATAGCCAATAGACTTGCAAGCAGGGTTGCCGTTATTATGGTGGGTTTGGTGATATTAAATTTTTTGCGCGCGGAGGGGATTAGGAGAAACACAATTGATAGGAGTAATATCAGCCAGGTGGTTGATGTTACTCCTATTAATATTGGTTCTTTTAGTTTGATGGCCTGGTAAAGGGTGCCACTGCAAATTATTAATAGAAGGATCAACACTACTATGCCCATTATCCATCCCGGACGCCTTTTCCGGAAAATCAAAAAACCACCACCGAGGGCTAAACCAATTGTGATAACGGTCCGGATATGGCTCAACAGTTCAGACAAGTTCATGGAAACTTTGTCATCAGCCTTATTAATGAAAGAGGTAGTTTCTGAAAAAATTGATATGAGCCACAATGCCAGGTATACAAAACCTGCTACCAGCAAAAGGATAGCACTGAATTTTTCATAGTGGGGTGAATGAAGGTCGGTGTCGCTTTTATTGTTGATGTTGTTTTCTTTGATATTATTCACGTTATTGGTATTATTGATATTATGCGCTTTATTGAAATCACTCGCTTTACTGATATCACCCGCTTTAGTGATATTATGCCTTTACTTGTATTATTCCCTTCACTATTATTATTCAGTTATTCAGTTTTTTATTAATTAGCTATTCAGTTTTTCAGATATTATTCAATTAGCAATATTGTTCGGTCAGCTGATGATATTACTTTGCTGTCTGGTCAACTTTTTGGATTGACAACTGGTGCGAAATAAGAGGAACCAGTTGATCGGACCATTTCCTGTATTCAGTCGCCGAAGGATGTAGATTGTCTTTTGTAACCAGGGAAGCATCATTTAATACGTCCCTGCTGCCTTTTGTGATATCGATATAGTGAAAACCCTGCCTCAACGAGATCTGCCTGTTCAATTCATTAAAACGGTCAATAGTAAAGCTGATCATCTCACGATCACGGTCAGCCGCAAAAGGCGCGGCGGACCAGTCCGGGATAGATAGAACAAAAACCCCTGAAGGATTATTTCCGGCAAAGTTCAAAGCGACAGAAGCTAGTTGCCCGAATTCCAATCCATACTCGTCCGGTGCCAGCCCCCGGTATTGATTATTCACACCGATCAGCAAAGTGACTATATCAAAGTTGGTTTTTAAATTAGCATCATTTACAGCCCCTATTAATTCAGAGGTCGTCCAACCTGTTTTGGCAATTATAACCGGGTCTTCAAATATTTTTTTAGGATTTTGTTTACCAGGTAATCCAGGATTTTGTTCAGCGGGATTGTCGGCCTTTTTTACTGTTTCATTCAATGTTCTCACCAGTTGAAACGGAAAACTGTCCCCGGTTTCAACTCCTTCCCCAACAGTGTAGGAGTCGCCTAAAGCAAGATATTTAAATGATGTCGCTGCCATAATCCGGGATTCAATGTATAAAATTTTATGGCACCATGAGATGCCTGAGGCCCGCATTAATAAATAAAGGTTGTTTTACCCTGGAGTAAAACAACCTTTATTGCTTTTGTCTTATAATTCTATAATCTAATTCTATATCATTAATGCCGGGCTAATAATATTTCATTACTGCTGAGCGCCCTGCATGCCGTTCTGCACACCTTCGGCTTCACCCCTCATATTCTTACGTTTGAACAAAGAGGTATCGAATTTACCGAATCGCCAGTTAAAGTTAAGTCTGAAAAATTGCGGATCACGGCGACGGAATGAATTCTGGATAAACAGATCTGACTCAGTATAAACATCATTTCGGCGGGTACGAAATACATCGCTGAAACTCAAAGTAAGACTGGCTCGTTTTTCTTTCAGGAACTCATACTTTACTGCCACATCCACCCCATAAGTTGGGCGAACATATCCTTGTGAAGAAGACTGCGGACCTCCGAAAAAGCCACCGCCTCCCATACCACGACCACCGCCGCCACCGCCACCGCTGCCGCCAGGAGGTAAAACAGTCTTGGATTGATAATCACCACTTAACTGTATAGAGAAGTTTTTAGGAAGTTTAAAGGTGTTGTTAACCTTGGCAAACCAACTGTACACATTTCCCTGGTTCTCAAAACCTTCCTGGTCAACATCAATTTTAGAAGTAAAAAGATTCAGGCTTGAAGTAAGATCCCACCATTTGGCAATCGGGTTTCGGCTGATCAATTCAAGACCCCCGACATAACTGCTGTTTGCATTTATATAGGTATTGATGAAAACCTCTTCACCGGAAACAGGATTTGTTTCTTTGTCCTGGAAACGGGTTATGAGGTTATCAGTGTATTTGAAATAAAGGGAACTCATGAAACTGTGCCCACCATTGAATTGCTTGGAATAAGAAAGTTCCGAAGAATAAGTGAATTCAGGAGTCAGGTTTGGATTACCCCGGCTAAAGTTGAGCGAGTCAGAATAGTCGGTAAATGGAAACAACTGGAAGAAATTCGGCCTGTTAATCCGCCGGGTGACATTCAGTTGCAGTTCCTGGCCATTCTTCAGCTTTTGGCTTAAGAATATACTTGGGAAAAGACTGAAGAATGGAAATTGTTGCCATAACTTGACGATGTAACCTTTCCACCTGTGGTAACCGTTTTTACTTCACCATCATATTCTGAGCTTTCTACCCGGAGCCCGATCTGGTATCCAAAATCCCTGATTGCATTTGTAAATGTGAGATAACCCGCATAAACCTTATCACTATTGATATAATTAGATGATAACTGGGGCACTTTAAAAAACACACCTGTTGCAGTATCCTGGTAAATATCGTTTTTGCTGTCAACGTCCCTGATCTGCATTCTCGCACCAAATTCTACCTTGGCTTTTTCAGTGATCGGGTTTACATAGTCAGCCTGTAGTGTTACAAACTTGTTTGTACCGCCACCGATAACGCGCTGATCAAAGTAGGTTTGCTGGCTACCGCCATACTTGTCATAGTACCTTGTACTGGTCAGGGTGTTGTTTTCATTTTTGCTGCCGTTGTAATTGATATCAGCAGTAAATTCCTGGCCGGGTTTAACGAAGAGCTTTTTATAACTCAACTGGGCTCCCGTATTTCTGAAATTGCCGTCTGTATTGGCAACCCTTTGACTGTAAGTAGAAAGTGTTCCCCCGGTTGTGTAGTTATCAATAAAGATGTCACTTGTAGTGATTGGCTGGAAGTTTCCCCTTACAACAACTCCGGAAGCACTGAGGGTGTTGCGGTTGTTTATGAAATAGTCAAAACCTGCACGGCCAAAAGCGAAATAACCCTCATTGATGTTTTTGTCGTTTTGCTTCAGAAAAGACTGCTTCCCTGTAATGAAAGTCTCACGTTCTGTAGTTCCGGTAGATATAGATTTGCGTTGACTTAAATTTGCATTTGCAAAAATATTGAATTT
>NZ_DATHKG010000061.1:0-5268 GCF_035489435.1 Flavitalea sp. | reverse complement strand
ATGTTGTGTGCAGTTGTGTCGACGACCGGATGACATTAGTCAGACGATAATAGCACTTCTATTGATGTAGCCAACAATCGAACCTCTCCGGTTTCATGTGACCATAGGTAAATGCTCTCCGACAGTTGCGTACTATGTTTTCCATCCGTTTGAAGAATCAATAAATCCCCTTCATCATTATCTCCAATTGCTATCGCATTGATCGGAAATCCATTCCACTCCTTGGCCCTCTTTGTCTCATGCAATATATCATTACTCGTGCGACGAATCCTTTCTCTATTTAGCTTGTCCATAACCGGATAAAATTTCCAATATCCATCATCAGCGTCGATTTCGCCACCATTCTCTTTAGCCAGTTTGGCTTTAAAAAGAGGAGGGAATGTGAGACCTAGACTTTTTTCCGCTTCTTCGATGTAGATAAGTTCAACTGAGAATGCCATAGTTAAATGTAATTAATTGCACACAACTTATAATTATACGTCACTTGTGTGACGTAAATGAATTTGGTAATTTTTTTTTTGATATGAAAGCTATACTGTCTCTTCCCTTAATAACACCCGACAACAGTACCGCCAATTCAAAATAACGTCACTTTTAGAAACAGTGGATAGATGCACCTGGATCAAATAGCGCGTACTTCGAGTGCGCGATATATGCAGGTTAAGAAAATAATCACTGTCACGAATTTTTTATCCAAAATCACAGCCGATCAAGCGGACTTGTAATATTTTGAAGCGTAATGTTAGTTACGTGCGTATATCGCAACGTAGTTCTGATATCATTGTGCCCCAACAAGCTTTTAATAAAACGGATATCAGTGCCTTGCTCTAACAAATGGGTTGCGAAACTGTGTCTCAGCCCATGTATACCGGTGTCAATATTTATTTTTGCACGCTGCATTGCCTGTTCGAAGACTTTCTGCGCACTGCGGATGCTATACTGCCCACCATACTGACCTTCAAATAAATATATCTTTGGCTGATAGGTCTTAAAATAAATATGAAGCTGATCAAGCAAAGTCTCCGGCAAGTTCACATACCGGTCTTTTTTCCCTTTCGCCCTGTTGATAAACACCCGCATCGTGTTACTGTTTATGTCAACTATTCTTATGGCAACAATCTCACTGACACGCAAACCCATCCCATAACAAACTTTGAGCATTGTGTTATGTTTCAGATTAGTGGTGAGTGTCAACAGCCGTTTTATTTCTTCTATCGAAATAGTCTGCGGCAAAGTTTCCGGTTTTTTGGGTCTTGGAATTTCCAGAAATATCTCCGGTTTGAGCCGTACCTGCTCAACATAACATTTCACAGCATTTATCCGGCTGTGCAGCGTGTTTTCCGATAACTTCAAAGTTTGCAGGCAATATAAAAAATAGGATTTTAATCTCACGGCATCTAACCTATCAACAGAAACAGATTTCAAAATAGTGAGCAACTGCACAAACTCGTTGACATAAGTACGTATCGTGTGATGGCTGTATACACGGAGTTCAAGGAAATCTACAAAGTCCTTCAATGCTGGCCTATTTATTTCATGAACCGACTTTGTTATCCCCAAAGTAATGTATTCTTGTTTAAGGCGAAACAATTGGCGGAAGGTTCTATTGTCCGCCACATGCCAGGCAGCCATTCTCTTATCCCACCTCGCACCGGGCAGCTCCGACAAATATTTTTCAGAAACTTTGGGATTATTTGGTTTGATTATTATCCGATAGCCGCCATGAAGTCGCCGCGGCTGATAACTGAAAAACTGGTATGGAAAAGAATTGACGTCGTACATCTCGCTCACTGGTGTCCAACGCAATATCTTCCGATCGGTTTATCTACCAATGAGAAAAATATCAACTGAAGTTGTTGAAATCCTCATTGTCGTATGCCGAATAACTAAATATGGCTTCGCAGAGCTTCGCCATGCCGGTCCCATTGCTGTTTTCAACAGGCAGCTAATCAGAGCATAAAATACTCATATTTATATAATTGCCAATGTTAATAGAAATTAAATTATACGAATAGGTGTTTCTACTCAAAGTTGATTTTCAGAATCTGGTTTCACGGCAATGGGCGAACGAAAAAAAATGCGGGATTCAATTCGCCAGAGATTGATAGATGTGAAAAAGATTCCGGGCTGAGAAATGTTGAATAGGTAAAACACTTCTTGTTACATAATTTGAGGCTCTGAATTCCGGAACACAAAAGAGCCTGGAATCCGACAACGCCGTAGTGACTGACAGTTCCTGGAAAACCGCAAATTTCAACTCAGCCTTAAAACCTGCGGTTCAGTTTCACCTAAATTTTGAAGCACAAATGCAACATCTTACACATCACATAAATAAATGGATCTTAGCTGGTCTGTTGATTTTTGGTGAGATGTTAAACCTTCAGCAGGCAAATGCTCAACAGTTAAAAAACCACCCTGGTACAGGCGGAGGTATCCCAAGGCTTGTAGAAGAGATCGATGGATTGATTCATAAATACGGCTTATACAAAGACTCACTTAACTGGAAGCAGATCTACAACGAGATCAACTCAATTAGGTTTACTGACTCAGATACCTCCAATCTTCGATTGGTTTTAAATGTGTTTACTCAAAACCTCAGGAAAGCCGGCGATAAACATTCCTTTTTTATGACCACCGCGGCAGCAACGTCTTATTCTAAACGAGAAGAAGCTGCGGCAAAGCCCACCGCTAAAGACCTCGGATCCGGTATAGCCCTGGTTACAGTTCCATTATGTTTTAATAATCAAAAATCAAAAGACATTCGCTTTGCAAATACAATCCGCGAACAAATCAGGAAAGTGGATACCAGGAACGATATATCAGTTTGGATGATTGACCTGAGAAACAATGTTGGTGGTAACATGTGGCCGATGCTGGCCGGACTGAACGCGCTGATTGAAGATGGAACTGCGGGATACTTCATCAACCCCGCTTCCAATAGTGAACAGCCATGGCCATCTTATAATGGAAGACTTGTGTTTCCGAATGCTAAAATCAATAATTATAAAGTTCGAAGTCGTGACATAAAAATAGCATTGCTAATCGACTCGATGACTGCAAGCAGTGGCGAAATGACGGCCGTCTCTTTTATTGGACTTCCTAATGTAAAAGTTTTAGGACAACCTTCCGCAGGTTATACTACTGCTAATACCACTTACTATTTGTCTGACGGCACCATGTTTAACCTGGCAACCTCCTATATCGCTGATCGAAACAGGAAACCGTATATGGACAAAATTATCCCGGACATAATTCTTAGTAAAAATGGCGATGGTGGTATTGAGGAAGCAGTTAAAATAATAAAAGAATGGATGCTTCAAACGGCAGTTGGCCAGGTGGCAACGGTATCCTTCAAAACCCTGTACCTTAACTGACCGATATTGAACGCATAGAAAACTATGATAAAGTCTCTAATAGACAACAATATATCGTAAAGAAATATTTTGCCTATCAGGGCTTCCGTTAAATTAGTTTGTAACCCTGATGGGGCCTGACTGATCAAATGCTAACCTTGCAGAATACTGATTAATCATAGTAACAGTTCAGGAATATTTTTTTCCAAGCCAGGTAATTGTAATGGGTTTCGGAATACCGGGCTGAAAGTTGTAGAGATCCAGGCTTCCATCGATCTCACTGAATTTACCGGTCCAATGGGCAAAAGGATAAGAGTACAGCTTTAGACTGTCTCTTAAAACAAAATTGTATTGGTCGGATGTTGAACTGCTGCTATCAATCTCGAACCTTGTAGTAGTTGAGTGCTCATAAGCTTTACTGGTGCTGTACAGAAGTTGGATCCAGCGTTTTGTGGTAGGCGTAACGTTCGGGTCGAATAACGGACCATAACTTGAAACAGGGCTTGCCCTGATTATCAGCGTATCTTCTTTATGAATAGGCGTTGTGGGTGTAAGAATTTTGGATGTAACCTGTATAACGATAGGAATAGTGCTGGCCAACTTTTCCACACCTGATTCATCATAGATATCTGCGCTGACAACATAATTGCCGGCACATTTAAATTGTGCAACCGCTAATCCGGTTTTATGATGACCGGAAAATTCAACACATCCATTGTCTGGTATAGTTTTCCAACGGTACAATCTACCAGGCCTGGATTCTACGTAGTGAATACTGTCAGTAATCCAATCTGTGTCGATAAGTAAGATGGCCTGATTTATCCTTATTACGCTATCTACTTCGATCCTGACATTGTGTTGCTCCAATTTTTCCAGGGCAGATTTTTGACAAGATGTGAATGCAAGAAAAAGTGCAACGATAATTGCAGATTTGTGAAAAGTCATAGGGGGTTTTAAGGATAATTTATGAAAAAAATGCAGGTGACGCTAACGCGAGACTGAGTTTATGAAATTATTCACAATTTGACTTCGTACTGCTACAGCATGTATGGATGCGAGAAAACGCCGGTCTCCAGTAAAAATTTGTAAGTGACAAAATGGTTATTGATTTTGATTCACACATTACTGTATTAGTGACATATGAATTGCCTTATTTTTTGGTCCGATAGCGAACGGATGAGTTCTCTCGCCGGGTTTTTGCGCTCTAAAGCCGGTTATAGACGCAAAAAGCGGTTTTTTGACTTCTGGATGTTGAATCATAATTAACGAATCCATACCGGTGAATAACTGCTTGTCTCTTATTGAAACCGGAATAATATATGTGGAATCATAAACTGCTATATAGCCCTTTACTCCCAGATACACACCAGCCTCATTATATTCAAATATAAATTTTGTAGGAGACCCGAACCCACATTTATATTCATGAATGTACTGCACGTCGAGGCTCTTTTCCTTGTAGACATTTGAGTAAATCGCAGTACATCCGCAACAGCCAGAGAACATGAACTTAACATCAAAAGCATTTTTGTCTGGATACCGGCCTTTGAGGACGACCCTATGCATGTCCCGGAAGCAAGATGAGAAAAGTGATATAACAGCAAAAATTACAAGTAGTCGCTTCATTCCTGGATAGTAGTGTCAGATGTAGAAGTAATATATGGACTATAATTGAAAGTGCATATCCGGGGTTCAGCTGCTGGTTTCCTGATGCGGCCGCCTTTGAGTGTGACAAAGCCTCCTTGACATATGGGCAAAAAAAAGCCTCACGATTATTAGTCGTGAGGCTTAAAATAAATATGGCAGCTACCTACTCTCCCGCATTTTATCGCAGTACCATCGGCCATGAGGGTCTTAACTTCTCTGTTCGGAATGGGAAGAGGTGAACACCCCCGGCAAAACCACCATAAGGTTT